>JABSSV010000289.1 GCA_013213875.1 Lysobacterales bacterium | reverse complement strand
GTCATCCGCAATGGTCAGGTCCGTGATGGGTACGGGGGGCAGATTCATCTGCCAGGCTTGCCAGTCCTTGCCTTCATTCCAGCTCAGCCACAGGCCCTGTTCCGTGCCCGCATACAGCACGCCTTCTTGCCGCGGGTCTTCACGCACTACCCGCACAAAGCTGTCGTCCGGCAGGCCACCGTCAATGCGCTGCCAGCTCTGGCCAAAATCCCCGGTGCGATAGATATAAGGTCTGAAATCGTTGAGCTTATAGCGCGTCAGGGCATAGTAGGCCTTGCCGTCCCTGTGCGGGCTCAGTTCAATGGCGTTGACCTGTCCTTCCGGTGCCTCGGCGGGGGTAATGGCGCTCCAGCTATCACCGTCGTCCCGCGTTAGGTGAATCAGGCCGTCATCAGCGCCAGCCCAAATGGTACCGGCGCTCTGCGGGGACTCAGCCAGATAAAACAGCGTGTTGTAGAATTCCGCGCCCACGTTTTCCGGTGTAATGGGGCCGCCGTTGAGGCCCTGCTTTTCCGGCTCGTTACGGGTCAGGTCCGGGCTGATTTCTCGCCAGTTGCGCCCGCGGTCGGTGCTTTTCAGCAACAGCTGGGTGCCGTAGTAAATCACGCTGGGGTCATGGGCTGAGACCAGCACCGGAGCGTTCCAGTTGGCGCGGTACTTGAGGTCCCGACTGTTCATGCCATACACATGTTCCGGATAGGGCACGATGGAGCGCTGATGGTTATTGCTGTGGTCATATTCCGTCAGCGTGTTGTTGATGGTGGTGGCGTAGACGCGGGTGGGCTGGTCCGGGTCGAACGCAATATGCGCGGATTCGCCGCCGCCCACGTCATAGGCGTCATCGGCGCCGATGCCGCCGGTCGCACTGGCGCTGGCAATCGATAGCGTGGTGTTGTCCTGCTGACCGCCGTAGATGCGAAAGGGTTGCTGCCGATCAGCGATCACCCGGTAAAACTGGGCCGTGGGCTGATTGAGCTGGCTTGACCAGGTCTCCCCCCCGTCATAGGTGATGGTGCCGCCGCCGTCATTGCCACTGATCATGTTCAGGGGGTTATCGGGGTTGATCCAGTGGTCATGATGATCCACATGCGGCGTGGAGACGCGTTCAAAGCTGACGCCGCCGTCGGTGGACTTCATAAGCGGTACGTTCTGCACCCACACGGTGTCCGCATCGGTCGGGTCAACCGTGATGTGGTTGTAGTACCAGGGTCGGCTATGCAGCACCCTTCGTCCGTTCACCAGGCGCCATTGTTCCCCGAAATCATCGCTGACGTAGAGTCCGCCAAGCCCCAGTTCCGCCTCAACGATGGCGTACAGGCGTGAGGGCATGCTGGCGGCAAGGTCAAGCCCGATTTTACCAACCAGAGCAGGCAGGCCGGCTGTGACCTGGCGCCAACTGCTGCCGCCGTCGGTGGATTTGTAAATGCCGCCGCCCTCGCCACCGGAGAGGATGAACCAGGGTGTGCGACCATGGTGCCAAAGTGCGGCATACAGGTGGTCCGGATTGTTGGGGTCCATGGCCAGATCGGCGGCGCCGGTGCTGGCGTTGACCTTCAGCACATGCTCCCAGCTGGCCCCGCCGTCGGTAGTTTTAAAGACCCCGCGCTGCTCGGAAGGGCCCCAGATCTGCCCCTGAACGGCAATCCAGGCCGTATCCGGATCCTGCGGGTGTACCTTGATGCGCGAGATCTGTCCCGCATCCTTCAGGCCCAGATGCGTCCAGCTGGCGCCTTCATCCACCGAGCGCCAGACACCGTCGCCATGGCTGGTGGTGACGCCGCGAATCGGTGCCTCTCCGGTACCAACCCACAATACCTTTGGGTCGGAAGGCGCCACGGCGATGGCGCCAATGGTACCCACGCGGAAATGTCCGTCGCTAAGATTCTCCCAGCTGGCACCACCATTAATCGTGCGCCAGACGCCACCGCCTGCGGCGCCCATGTAATAGCGCATGGGGTCACCGGGCACGCCGCTGACGGTAGTGACGCGACCGCCACGCCAGGGTCCGATCTCACGCAGTTCCAGCTGATTGGGCAGCGTCTTTGTGGACGCGGAAGCCGGCGTCCATGCCAGGCCGAGCAGAGTGCAGAGCAGGTACAGACAAGCTGAACGCGTCATGGATGTTCCTCGTGCAGGATGCGGCTAGACTCTCGACCCTAGTGCAGGCTAAATAGAGCCGCAAGTCGAATTTGTCTCTGGGAGTCCGTATGAAAGCATTTTTTTCGCAGGCCATGCTTGCCCTGCCAGCGCTATTGGCCTCCATGGCAGTGGCTGCCCAGGCGCCGCGCCCCATGGTGCTCGCCGACTACTTTGCCCTGGCCAGCGTGTCTGAACCCCGGGTGAGCCCGGAAGGTGGCTGGTTGGCCTACACGGTCTCCCGGACGGATCTTGATGCCGATGAGTCTTCCAGCCGCATCTGGATGCTACCTATGGCCGGTGGAACGCCCATCCCCATGACCACCAGTGATCACAGTTCCTGGATGCCACGCTGGAGCCCGGATGGTCGCTACCTGGCCTTTCTCTCCTCCCGTAACGGTGCCGGCACTCAGGTCTGGCTGTTGAATCGCTATGGTGGCGAGGCGGAGCAACTCACTGCCACGCCGCAATCGGTGCAGGATTTTGCCTGGTCACCAGATGGTCAGTCGCTGGTGCTGGTGCTGCAGGATCTGTCAGCGGAGCATGCCGCTGCCCTGGCGGCGGAGGAAGAGTTTGAGCACAAGGCCCGTCCCATCGTCATTGACCGCATCTACTTTAAGGAAGATTACACCGGCTACCTCGACCGACGCCGGAACCACCTCTACCGCTTTGACCTGGACGAGCGCAAAGCCCATGCGCTGACGGGCGGCGACTTTGATGACAGCGCCCCGGTCTGGTCACCTGACGGCCAGCAGCTGGCCTTCGTCAGCAAGCGGGTTGAGGAGCCGGACCTTTCTGAAGACACCGATATCTTTGTGATTCCGGCAGCGGTGCCGGAAGCGGGTGTCCATGAGCCCCGGCGCATAACACGCAGCGCTGGCAGTGACAGCGCACCGGCCTGGAGTCCGGATGGGCAGATGATCGTGCATCGCACCACCATCAATCCGGAAACGCCCTACTATGAAACACCGCACCTGGCTCTGACACCGGTGACCGGGGGCGTGCCGCGACTTCTGACCGAGGCCTTGGATCGTAACGTCTATGCGCCCCGTTTCAGCCGCGCTGGCGACAGCATTCTGTTCCTGTTCGAAGACAATCGGCAGCAGGTGCTGGCACGCGTGGCGCTGACGGGGGGTGCCCCGGAGCGCCTTATTGAGGGCCGCAATGTGGTGTATGCCTGGCATGAAGGCAGCGACGGCCAGCTGGCGGTGCAGCTCAGCCGGCCCGATCTGCCGGGCGAACTGTTCCGGCTGGATGCGAACGGTCTGCAGCAGCTGACTTTTACCAACCAGGCACTGCTGGCGGAACTGCAACTGGGACAGGTGGAAGCCTTTACGGCCACCACAGAGGATGGCACCACGGTGGAGAGCCTGGCCCTGTTGCCACCGGGCTACAAGCCCGGCCGTGCCTACCCTACCGTATTGGATATCCACGGTGGGCCGCAGTCGCAATATGACTACGCCTTTAGCGCCGGGCCGCAGCTGCTGGCAGCGCAGGGCTATGTGGTGCTGTTGCCGAATCCGCGCGGTTCCACGGGACGGGGCTACGATTACTGTGTGGCCATTTTTGGTGACTGGAACAAGCTGGCCGCCATGGATGTGATGGCGGTGGTGGATGAGGCCATCGCCCGGGGGTGGTCCGATGCGGAACGCCTGGGTGTCATGGGCTGGTCCTATGGCGGCATTCTGACCAATCACCTGATCACGGTAACGGACCGATTCAAGGCGGCAGCTACCGGCGCCAGCGTCACCCAGTATTCCGCCAACTACGGCCATGATCAGTACGTGTTGTGGTGGGAGACCGAGTTCGGCAAACCCTGGGAGCCGGAGGCGGCCAAACGCTATGCGGCAGCCTCTCCATTCTATGCGCTGGACAAGGTCACCACGCCCACGCTGGTGCTCAGCGGCGACCAGGACTGGAATGTGCCGATCATCAACTCCGAGCAGCTTTATCTCGCGCTGCGCCGGCTGGGTGTGGAGACGCAGCTGATCGTTTATCCCGGTGAGTACCACGGCATTGACACGCCCTCCATGACGGCTGACTCGCTGCAGCGCCATATGGATTGGTTTGGCCGGCTGCTGGTGCCCTAGGCACCGGGCATGGCTTCCATGAGTGATTCCCCTAGTTCTGAGAAGCTGCCCGTGGGTGGTACCTTTCGCCGCGCACTGCTCGGGCCGGACTTGGCGCTGAGCGCCGAGCTGGCCTTGCAGCGCAGATCTAAGGCCATTGATGTGCGCCAGCAGGCTGAGCTTTTTGCGCCACGGGTGCATGCCATGCAGGTGCCGGACAATCCTCTGGCCTGGGTGCATATGTCGCCGCTGGCTGCGGCCAGCCTGTTGTTGGGTGCGGGCATGGATGCGGTGCCCTTATTGAGCTGCCGGGACCGTAACCGCATTGCCCTGCTCAGTGATTTGCTGGGCCTGCGGGCTTTGGGTGTCGAAAGCCTGATGCTGGGGCGCGGGCGTCGTCTGCCCCGCGAACATGCGCTGCATGCGAGCACCGTGTTTGACCTCAGTGGCCAGGAATTGATTGCCCTTGCGCACGAGTTGAGTGAGGAAGAGGACACGCCGAAATTTTTCATCGGCACGGGCGCCCAGGTACACCGCGCCGGTGAGCGCTGGGCCGCTGAGAGCCTGGTGGCGCGCAGTGAGGCCGGTGCACAGTTTATGCAGACACAGGTCTGCTATGACCTGGCGCTGCTCGAGCACTGGTTGCAGCGGCTGGTCTCCGCCAAGCTGACCTGGCGCTACGCGGTGGTGGTCAGTCTGACGCCATTTCCTGATCTCAAGACCGCTGAGTGGATGCGCCGGGAAATGGGTGATTCGTTAATTCCCGAAACGGTGTTGGAACGGCTGGCGGATGCGGACGATCAGGAGGCGGAAGGTGTGGCTTTATGCGCCGAGACGCTCCAGGCCATGGCGGCCATGCCGGGTATTTCCGGCGTGCACTTTCCTTCTACCGGGCGACCGGATTTAATTGCGGCGGCCATTGATGCGGCCGGGTTGGGCGTTACTTCCCCGCCGTCTTAGCCCGGGAACCGCTCCAGCATCTGATTCCAGCGCCGCGCTGAGGGTCGGCCGGCCGCCTCCGCCGCATCCGCCCAGCCCATGATTCGATAGCGGGCGCTAATGGCCAGCCAGCGTAATGGTTCCGGCTCCCAGGCGCGTTGGGGCAGGGCGCTCAGTCCGGGCGGGTTGACCCACAGGGCACGACTGCGCTCCGTATCGCGTTTCAAGACCAAGTCTGCCAGCGTGCGACCGGCCAGATTGCTGGCCGCAACGCCGTCACCAAAGTAGCCGCCGGCCCAGCCGTGACCGGCCACCGCATCGAAGACCACCGCCGGCTGCAGATTGCGCGGTACTCCCATGGGACCGCCCCAGAAATGGCTGATGGCCTTGTCTTTGAGGGCTGGAAAAAGTGTCCCCAGGGCAAGCTGCGCCTCGGCGAACAGGGGATCGCTGTCTGCAAAGGTGGTTTCAATGCGCGAGCCCCAGCCATAGCGGCCCCGGTTGCCAAAGGCGATGCGCCCGTCGAAGGTCAGCTGACCATAGTTGGCCAGATGGCTGCCGCTGTTCCAGGTGTGTCTGCGCTCGAGCCCGGTGGCGGCCCGCTCTGCCGGCGTGAGCGGTTCCGTGGCCAGCATGACCGAATGCACGGGGATCAGGTGCTGCTGCAGACCCTCAATGGTGTTGGTGAACCCTTCCGTAGCCAGCAGAGTGACGGCTGCTTGCACTTCACCTTCTGGCGTTCGCACCCCGTGATCGCTCAGGGCCAGTACCGGTGACTGCTCATACAGCCGCACGCCTTTGGCCACCACCGCCCGTGCCAGACCACGGGCCAGGCGGGCCGGATGCAGCGCCGCGCAATGGCGCATAAAGTGCCCGCCGCAGCTGTCAGCCATACGTACATGCTGGCGCACTTCTGCAACGTTCAGGGCGCGCACATGCTTCTCGCCAAAACCCAGCGCATGCCACCAGGCCACGTCTTCATCACTGCGCTGGAGTTGTTCCCGGGTTACGGCCACCGCCACATGACCCCGCTTGTCAAAATGGCAGTCAATGGCTTCCAGGCAACTCACCCGCCCCACCTCATCGACGGCGGCCATGAGGTCCCGCTGCAGGGCCAGAGCGGCCGCGCGCGTGGCCGGCTGGTCCAGCCACTGGTCCAGGCCAGAAAGGTAGGCGGTACACCAGCCACCGTTGCGCCCGGAGGCGCCGAAGCCGGCGATATCCGTGTCCAGCAAAACAATGTCCAGGTGGGGCGCATGTTCGCGCAAATACCAGGCCGTCCACAGGCCCGTATAGCCGGCCCCCACAATCACCACGTCAGCCTGCTGCGTGCCGGTCAGGTGCGGGCGTGGTTTGAGGCTGCCCGGCACCGAGTCCAACCAGTAGCTCTGGCTGCGGTAGAATGACTCATCGCGATCCGAAATATGCATCTATGAAGTCTATCACTGCCTTTTTTCATGAGCCGCTGGGTCTGGCCTATCACGGCGGCGCCTTGCTCTATGCATTGGCGGCTTACAGCTTTGGTATTTGGGGCCTGTTACAACCGTCACTGTGGCTGAATGCCCTGGCGGTGCTGGTCTGGGGGCATGGGATGACCATTGCGGCCTATCTGATCCACGAGGCAGCGCATAACACGGTATTCCGCAACAACGCCCATAACGCCCGTTTCGGCGCGCTGCTGGGCTGGTTGACCGGATCCTGCTACGGGACTTTTGAGGACATCCGCTACAAGCACTTCCGTCACCATATGGATAATGATGATTCGGTCTGGTTTCTCTACGAGGAGCTGTTCGCGCGGCGCCCCGGGTTGCTAAAACTGATCAAAGTGCTTGAGTGGGCCTGGATTCCAGCGCACGAATTGTTGATGCATGGCCTACTGATGATCTCCGCTTTTGTCATTCCTGAGCGGCGTGAGCAGCGGCTGCGCCAAACGCTGATTGTGGCTCTACGCGGTGCGCTTTTCCTTAGCGTGCTCTGGCTGTGGCCCAAGGTTGCCGTGGGCTACCTGTTGGCCTACATGGTGATGTTGCATGTGCTCCGGTTTATGGACGCCATACAGCACGATTACGGGGCCAATCCGACCCTGTTTGACAAGCAGGCGCCGAGCCGCTTTGGTGGTCGCAAGACCGAACAGTTGCATACCTTCTCGAATCCCATCAGTTTCCGCTACGATCTGCCCAACTGGCTGGTTCTGAACTTTGGCTTTCACAACGCCCATCACAAGCGTCCCACCGTGCCCTGGTATCGACTGCCGGCCTATTACCGGGAACAGATCAGTGCGGATCCGGCCTCGGTCATTCCCTTGCGCCAGCAGCTGCGCATGTACGCGCGGCATCGCGTTTATCGTGTGGATCATCGGGGTGGTCCTTTCGACGACCTGCAGGATTTGCAGCAGCATGCCTATCTGGAGGCCGGTCGGCGCGGCCAGCTCTATGGTGGCAATGCCGTATCCTTCCTGACCCCTTTTTAGCCGTGCAGAAGCTCAAGGTTTTCCAATCGCTCTGGGCCATGGAGCAACGCCTTCCCGGTCAGCCCGAGGCGGCCATGGAACAGTGGCTGGATCGCATCGCGGAAGCGGGCTTTGACGGCGTAAGCGTGGACCCCACGGTGGCCGAGATTGATGCCACCCTGGACCTGCAGCCGCTGCTTGAAGCGCGCGGTCTCGAGGTCATGGTGAATGCTTTTCCAGCCACGCTGGAAGAGATGCGGCCCTTGTTGGAGCTGGCGCAGGCCCTGCAGGCGGTGTTCGTTAATGCTATTGGCCAGGTCATGCCGCTGACCGTGCCTGAGGGCGTCGCGGTGGTTCAGCGCTGGCAGGAAGAGGCTGCGGATCTGGGCGTGAAGCTGCTGTTCGAAACGCACCGTGACTGCACGCTCAACGATCTTTACTACACGCTCCAACTGCTGGATGCGGTGCCGCATATGCGCCTGTGTGCGGATTTGTCTCACTACGTGATTGATCGTGAAATGCGCTTGCCGCTCTCGAGCCGCGATGGCGCCTACATGCAGCGGATTCTGGAGCACTCGGATTGCTTTCAGGGGCGCGTGGCGAACCGTGAACAGATTCAGGTGCAGCTGGACTTTCCGCAGCATCAGGCGTGGGTGCAGCAGTTTCGCCAGTGGTGGGATCAGGGCATGGCCGCCTGGCGTGCGCGCAGCGCGCCGGACGCCACCCTGGTGTTTCTCTGTGAGCTGGGGCCGCCACCCTACGCCATGACCGATCGGGACCAGCGGGAGTTGTCCGACCGCTGGCAGGAGGCGCTACTTATGCGCCGCTGGGTTCAGGAGCGCTGGCCGCAGCTTGCGCCTCCTGCTGGTTAATATGACGCCCCAGCCACCACCAGGCCACAACCCCGAGGCTCAGATTGGCCAGGCAGATGGCAGCAAACAGTCCCGCCAGCCCCGCCAGCTTCTGCCCCAGCCAAAGCAGCGGCAACAGCACCACGATGACGCGGCAACTGGACAGGACCACGGCCGGTAGCGGTCGCCCGGAGCCGTTAAAGGCGGCATTGGCGGACATGACCAGCCCGTAGGCGCCCCAGCTCCAGGCCACCAGCCACAGGTAGCTGTCCGCCACACCGCCAATGGTCTCCGAATCGGTATACAGGCCGACAATCAAGGGGCCCAGCAGCACCGTCACGGCGGCCAGTAATACGCCGAATCCCAGGCAGAACAGTGTGAGCACCCGCCGCGCTTCCCGCAGTCGATGGAGATGGCCGCCACCGATGTTCTGACCAAAGAAGGGGCTGGACACGGCGGACAGGGCATAGAAGGGAATCAAGGCCATGGGTTCGATACGCATGGCGATACCGTAGCCTGCCACCGCATCGATGCCATAGGCCGCAATGATGGCGACAACAATACCGCTGGATATGGGAACAATGGCGTTGGTGGCCATGGCCGGTATACCGATCTGCAGCATGTGCCGCCAGGAGTCCATGCGCGTGGCCCAGCTGGCTCTGATGCTGGCCAGAATCTGTAAGCGGGTACCCAGATACCAGAGCGTAAAGACCAGCATGATAACGGTGGAGATGAGGGTCGCCAGGGCGGCGCCAGCAACCTCCATGCGGGGAAGTCCGAACAGGCCGAAAATGAGCAAGGGATCGAGCACCAGGTTCAGCAGGGCCGCCAGGGTAATAATGCGTGCTTCCAGAGCCGTATTGCCGCGTGCGCGTACCGCCGCGAGCAGGCTCCACAGCAACAGATCGGCGGGCGCCACAAAAAACCAGACCTGCATATAGTCCCGGATCAGGGGCATGAGCGCTTCCGTGGCACCCAGCAGCGCAAAAATCGGTTCCATAAAGGTCAAACCCAGCGCCACCAGCAGCAGCGCGACCAGCACACCCAGTACGGCGGAATCGGTGGTGATGCGGGCGGCCCGGTCATGATCCCCACGTCCTACGGCGCGGGAGACACAGGAGGCAACGCCGGCCTCAAAGCCGATGCCAATGCCGTAGATCAGCCAGATGACGGGCAGTACGAAACTCACGGCGGCGAGCGGCGCGTCGCCCAGCTGGGCGATAAAAAACAGATCAATGGCTTCGAAGGAAAAGATCGCCAGCAGGCCCAGCGAGAAGGGGATGGCTTGGCGACGCAGGTTTTTGCCCACCGGTCCCTGGGTCAGGTCATGACCGGTGCGCTTGCGAGGCTTGCTGTTTTTCTTTTCGCTCATGGGCTGCGCCCCAATAGGGCCGGTTTTGCATGACGGGCAACGCCGCGTATTCTGCCACTAGTAAGTGACGATCGGGTCACGAACAGCAGCCGGAGTGGTTTTATGAAACGTTTGCAGGGTCGGGTGGTCAGCGTCAGTGCCGGAGGCGCGGACGATCTCAGTAAGCAGGAACAGGAATCGATTGAAGTGAATCTGTCCGGCATCGTTGGCGACCATCATGCGGGCGCCAGCCGTGAAGCCTACGACGGCGAGCGTGAGCCGGAAGGGACCGTTCTGCGTAACGACCGCCAATGGTCAGCCGTTTCCCGGGAAGAACTTACCGTAATTTCCGGTCAGCTGGATTTGCTGCAGCCCATCGCAGCGGCAACGGTCGGTGCCAACCTCTGCTTCGAAGGCATCGAAGATCTGTCCCTGTTACCGCGGGGTACGCGCTTCAAGTTTCCCTCCGGCGCGGCGCTAACGGTGGAGGAGTACAACCCGCCCTGCATCGATATGGGGGCCCAGATTGCTGCCAAGCACACGCGGCGCGATGGTCAGGCGCTGAAACCCAGGGACTGGCTACGCCCCGCTTCCGGGCGTCGCGGGCTGGTGGGCGTGGTCGACGTTCCCGGTGTGATCCGCGCCGGGGACGCGGTCACGGTGGAGCTGTTCGAAACGCCGAAGATTCCACGTTTCGACGACTGATTCGGGCTCAGTCCAGCTCAATCCAGGTGGTTTTCAGCTCCGTGTAGTCATCGAAGGCATGCATGCTCTTGTCGCGGCCATTGCCGGACTGCTTGAAGCCACCGAAGGGCACGGTGACGTCGCCACCGAAATAGTTGTTAATACCCATGGTGCCAACGCGGACGGCTTTGGCCACCTTGTGTGCCGTATTGATGTTCTGGCTCCACACGGCGCCAGCGAGGCCAAAGATGGAATCGTTGGCAATGGTGATGGCCTCCTCTTCCGTGCTGAAGGGGATCACGGACATGACCGGCCCGAAAATTTCTTCCTGGGCGATACGCATCTGGTTATGCACGCCGGTAAAGATGCTGGGCTCGTGGAAGTAGCCGCCGGTCTCGGCCAGTACCCGCTCGCCACCGAAGGCAAGCTCCGCGCCCTCCTGACGGCCAATCTGCACGTACTCAGCCACACTTTCATGCTGCCATTTGTCGACCATGGGCCCCATGCGGGTTTTCGGGTCCAGCGGATCACCCGGCATCCAGTGCTGGCTGTGCTGAATCACTTTTTCCATGAACTCGTCCATGACCCGGTCCTGCACGATCAGGCGCGTGCCAGCCGTGCAGGTCTGTCCACCATTGTAGAAAACGGCCACGGCGGCCATGGCCGCAGCCTTGTCCAGATTGGCGTCAGAAAAAACGATGTTCGGGCTCTTGCCGCCCAGCTCCAGGAAGGTGCGCTTCAGGTTGGACTGGCCGGCGTATTGCATGAGCAGTTGGCCCACGGGCGTCGATCCGGTGAAGGTCATGCCATCAATATCCATGTGCATGGCCAGGTGTTTGCCCATGCTGCCGCCCGGACCGGGCAGCACCTGCAGGACCCCGTCGGGCAGGCCGGCTTCCGCTGCCAGGCCGGCCATGCGCAGCGCGGTCAGCGGCGTATTGGATGCCGGCTTCAGAATTACTGAGTTGCCGGTGGCCAGAGCCGGTGCCAGCTTCCAGGCGGTGGTCGAGAAGGGAAAGTTCCAGGGCACAATGGCGGACACCACGCCCAGGGGCAGGCGCTGCACCAGCGCCAGCGTATTGTGCGGGGTGGGCGCGATTTCGTCGTAGACCTTGTCGATGGCCTCACCGCTCCAGCGAATCGTTCTCACGGCCGACGGGACGTCCACGCCGGTGGTGTCGGCGATGGGCTTGCCCACATCCAGGCACTCAAGCAGCGCCAGCTCTTCGGCGTGTTCCTCGATCAGTTCGGCCCAGCGCACCAGTACCATCTTGCGATCTGCAGGCGCCATATTCGCCCAGCGGCCATCTTCAAAGGCTTTGCGTGCGCCGATAACAGCCCGGTCCGCGTCTGCCTCACTACACAAGGCGACCTGCGCCAGCTCTTCACCCGTGGCCGGATTGACGGTCGCGCGGGTCTCGCCGGAGAGCGAATCGGTGTGGCGGCCGTTGATAAAGGCCCGGCCCTCAATGTTCAGGGCTTTGGCTGCAGCCTTCCAGTCGGTTACGGTTTT
>JABSSV010000288.1 GCA_013213875.1 Lysobacterales bacterium | reverse complement strand
GCGATGGAAAAGGCCAGCTGACGGCGGCCCCAGTCTTCCAGACGGTGGATGGCACCGCCCTTGCCTTCAATCAGGGCCCGATAGCGTTCCAGCATGGCGGGCACCTGCTCGCTCTGGTCCGGGTGAACCAGAAAACAGATCTCGTAGTGTCTCATTGTTGCTCCTTACGGATTTGCCAACCCGCTCACGCGGGCTTTCAAAGTCTCCCCACAGGCCAGAGGCGTTGCAGGTGAGACAAGGATCTTCCCGTCTGGCGCAGTCGCCAGCGGGAAGGCGCGCGATTATAGCAGCGCTGTCAGGGGCTAACAAGCGGCTGCAACCGAGGAAATCGGGGGCTGCAAGTCACCACACAAAGGGGATCAGCCAGCGCGTTCGTGCCCGATACTCGGCCCATTCCGGATAGCGGCTCATGCTGTACTCCTTCTGCATCATGTTGACTGCAAAAATAGCGCTCCAAACCCAGGCCAAAACCAGGAACGGGAACCAGTGCCAGACCAGCAGCGCGAAACTCCCGTAAATCATCATCTCACCAAGATAGTTGGGGTGCCGGACGTAGCGGAACATACCGTCCGTGATCAGCCCCCGCTGCAGACGCAGCGTGTAGTACTTTTGCGCATCGGCGGCGATCATGATGACACAACCGAGCAGGCACATAAGGATGCACAGAGCGAACCAGGCCCCGTCCGGCAAGGGATAGCTGATCGGCTGTTCCCGGGCAATAAGAATCCAACCGAACAGCAAATAAGGCCCCAGCACCAGCGCAAAGCTCATGAGCCCGCCCGCGATGGTCACGCGTTTCTGCCAGGATGGATCGGGAAAGCTGAGGTCCTTCAGTAACCAGACCAAACCGTAGCCACCATGCAGGGCCAGATAGATCCATGCCACGGTGGAAAAGTTACCGTAGTAAACCATCAAGGCACCCAGAAAGAGACCGGTCCCCCCTTTCTGCGCATTGACTACCCAGGCCAGCTTCCAGGGGCGCGGGCCCCCAAGAAAATCCTCCGACAGGTAGCGCGTAAGCCCGGACCAACGGGCCAACCAGGCGGGCGCAGTCCGGGGAGGCGCCTTCGCGTGCAAACTATTCATTCTCCAGCTCCTTGGCGAGCGTTTGCAGACGCTCCAACAGCAAATCCACCTGCGCCAGATGGGTACGAAAATGCAGCAGCGCCAGACGCAAGGTGAAGCGGCCGCCCAGCTGCGTGGAGCTAACAAACACCCGACCGTCAGCGTGAATGGCCTGCATCAGGCGCTGATTGAAAGCATCTGCGTCACCCTGCGCTGGCACATAGCGATAGGTCACCACGGACAAATCCGGTCGTGGACCGAGCTCCCAGCCCGGCAGCTGGCTGAGCTGCTCATAAAAGTAGCTTGCCAACAGGCGCTTTTCCTCCAGCGCCGCACGGAACGGTGCCAGACCGAATAGCCGCAAAGGCAGCCACAAGCGCAGGCCCCGGAAAGGTCGACTCAGCTCCGTGGACAGATCAGCCGGATCCAGGGGGCGATCGGCGGGGAGCGCGTCCTGCATATAGGCTGCATCATAGCGATGCGCCGCCGCCAGCTGGCCCAGATCCCGCACCAGTAGCGCCCCGCTACCGTAGGGCAAAAACAGCCCCTTGTGGGGATCCATCACCACCGAGTCAGCCCGCTCCATACCGGCCAGCAGCTGCGATCCATCCTGGCAGAGGCGAAAGAAGCCGCCGTAGGCCGCATCCACGTGAAACCAAAGCCCGTAGCGTTCCGCTAACTCTGCCAGTGCCGGCAGCGGGTCGATGGCCCCTGTATCGGTGGTGCCGGCCGAGGCCACCAGCATTAAGGGCTTCAGCCCAGCAGCCCTGTCGGCCTGCAGTTGCTTTTCCAGCGCTGCTGCTTCCATGCGGTAGCACGGGTCCATGGGCACGAATCGCAGCTGCGCCTCACCCAGCCCCGCCACATGTAGGGCACGATTAACGCAGTGATGGACCTGAGCCGTAAGGTAAATACAGCAATCTGGAATTTGCCGGGCACGTAGGCCATGCGCTTCACGCGCGGTCACCACCGCCCCGAGGTTAGCCATGGAACCACCCGAGGTAAGATCACCCCCGCTACCGGCAGGTAAACCCGCCAGCTCCGCCAGCCAACGCCCCAGAGACTGTTCCATGGCGGCCGCACCCGGTGAGGCAAAATGCACACCGGCATAGCGATTGGTGACGTCGGCCAGGTAATCGGCCAGGGCTGAGGGATAGATGCCGCCGCCGGGTATGTAACCCATATGACCGCCGGATGCGGGATTAATACCCGGTGCATCCACCTCCCGGGCCAGGCGTCGAAGCAGCGCTGACAGCTCACTACCGGATTCATCCAGCTGTAGTGTAAAGGCAGGAGCTGCTGCGTCCGAACGGCTCCGGAAAGCGGGCACCTGGTCCAATGACTGTAGAAAGGCCTCTG
>JABSSV010000287.1 GCA_013213875.1 Lysobacterales bacterium | reverse complement strand
TGGGGGGTTATTGCTGATGCCTTTGCTGCTGGAGCGCTTGCTGGCTTTCGCTTGAGCCAGCGGTTTGGCGGCAGGCTGTTCCGGGCCCCGGATGTGCCCTGGGCGCATGGCCGGGGACGGCGATTCCTCTCCCGTCCCCGGCTTTTTTTAGCTGTCTTCCACGTGCTTGCCGCCGGTCCAGCCACCTTGGCGAAGTACCCGTTCACCCATGGCTTTGGGGCTTTCTTCCAGGTCGGTGGCCATGGAGTCATTCCAGCGGTTTAAAAAGCCGTAGAGGCATACGGCGCCCAGAATCTGCACAATCTGATCATCGCTCCAGTGCTCACGCATGCGCGTCATCAAGTCCGCATCCACCGCGTTGGGCACGGAGCCTGCTGCCAGGGCATAGTCCAGCGCGACGCGCTCGGCATCGGTGTACAGGGGGCTGTCCGCATAGCTCCAGATGGCATCAATCTTGTCCTGATCGATACCGTGAATGCCGGCCGCGACCAGAGAGTGGGCTTCGCAGTACTGGCAGCCGGCAGCGCGGCTGGCGAAGTGCGCAATCAGGCGCATAAAGCCCAGGTCCACAGCGCCGTTCGGGTCCATGACCGCTTCGGTCAGGGCGCCAAAGCCCTGCACCATGGCGGGTTGGCGTTGCATGGTGAGCAGACTGTTCGGTACGAAACCGAGAATGCGTTCGAAAATGGCAAAATCATCTGCCAGCGCCGGTGTGGTTTCCGGCGGAAGTGGTTTCATGTGAGCCATGATATTTTCCTCTTCTATCCAATCATCATTAGGCAGGGTCGAGCCCCTCGCGCCCGGGGGCGGGAAAGGTATCGGCCATGCTTCGGGTCCCTACGTACGAGGGGCTAGAAAGGCGCTGCCGCAGCAACGCCTTTTTTCGCTTGGGTTTGGGTTCAGGCGGCTTCTGAGGCGGCCTTTACGGGTCCGTGAACCAGGGCCTGGCGTGTCGCGTCTATCATCAGATCAACTTCTTCACTGCTCAGGCCGAATCCTGGCGTGTAGCGCAGCGCGTTGGCGCCGCCGTGGACCACGTTGACACCGTGCAAGCGCATGTACTCTTCGGCCGAGTCGGCGCCATAGCTCTTGTACACGGCGGGGTCCAGTTCCGCACTAACCAACAGGCCGGTGCCCTGGACCTGGGTGATGGCGCCGCCGAGTTCATCCTGCAGCGCCTTGAGCTTGGTGACCATTTCAGCACCACGGTCGGCCACGTTCTGGCGCAGTTCCGGCGTCAATGACTCCAGCACGGCGACGGCGACGTCCATGGCCCGGGGGTTGGTGGTCATGGTGTTGCCATAGGTGCCTTTGCGGTAGATCTCCGCCGCATCGGCCGTGACTGCCAGCACCGACAGGGGATACTGCCCGGCGTTGATGGCCTTGGAGTAGGTTTCCATGTCCGGAGCGTCCAGCTTCTGGAAGCCGGGGTAGTCCACGATGGACAGCACGCCATGCGCGCGCAGGCCGGCCTGAATGGAGTCCACCAGCAGCAGCGTACCCATGTCGCGGGTGAGCTTGCGTGCCAGCGCATAAAATTCCGGTGTGACGGCCATGCCCGGGTTGCCTTCACCCATCACCGGCTCCAGGAACATGGCTTCGATGAAAACGCCATCCTCGTTGGCCTGATCAAACACGGCCTGCAGTTGCTCCAGGTTATTGGGCTCAACGGTCAGCAGCGTGTCCTGATCGCGGAAGGAAGCCAGATGCTCCAGATAGGTTTTCCGCGTCGAATCGGAAAAGCGTCCCGGCCGATCCGTGCGGCCGTGAAAAGCGCCGGCCAGACCCAGACAGCGAATGGGCTTGCCCGCGTGCGGGCCGTCCGGATCCGTGTGCAGCTTGGCGTTGG
>JABSSV010000286.1 GCA_013213875.1 Lysobacterales bacterium | reverse complement strand
TATAAAACTTACCAGTGGCGCTTGTACGACAACGCGGCGCGTTTACGCACTCTGGGAACACTCCTGTGGTTACGCAAGCAGGCGGGTTCGGGCCGACCGGTAGCCGAGCTGCTGGCTTCCCAGGCAGCTATGGATCAGAACCCGGGTCTTGCGCTGAGCTTCCAGCCAGAGACGCAGGTTTTGCGTCTGCCGCTCCTGTGGACAGGACGCGGTAGTCACTGGACGGTTCCGCTGCCTGGGTCGCGCGTGGATCGCACGCAGAGCGTGCCGGCCGCCGCGGAATAGTTAAGGTCTTCGCTGGCGACCCGACCGATGTGGCAGGTGCTATTGGCCCCGTGGCCACGCCGGCCCAGCCACTGCCAGCTGTGACCTGTGGGACATGAGCCGGAGTGCCGGGCCGTGCTACAACGGACAACGTAAAGCACGGTCTTAAGGAGGGTCGTCATGCGTACATTCAAAAGCGTTTCTGGCTGGTTATTGACAGGGTCGCTGCTGGTGCTGCTGGCGCTCGTGGGCCTGATAGCTGTGGGGCGCTTTATCTACCCCACGGCAGCACAGCGCGAGGCCGTTGCCGAGTTGGAGCGCTGGCCAAGTTACGAGGGTAAGAACGCGGCAGCGTTGCTGTGGTCACTGCACTATGACGTGCCCATGGCCGATCTGGATCGGGTCTTTGCCAGCGACATGGCGCGTAAGGAACAGCTACAGCAGGCCTTTGATGAGGGCCTGGACCCGGTCTTAGATCCATCGGCCTTTGCCTGGGTGTCGGCCCGCGAGTCCTATGGCAGTTTGGCGCCCAACCGTGAGCATGCGCCGGAGCCCTGTGGCAGCTATCAGACCGGTTGCCTGGCGCGCGTGCGCGATGATTTGCCGGCCTACGGGGTTGGTGTAGCGTCTGTTGCGCCTTTGCTGCGCATTGTTTCTCAGCAGCTGGTCCCGCGATACGGTTGAGGATAGCGTTTCTTGTCCTCTATGATCGGGCTTCTTGTGTGGGTCCTGTCGCCGTAGAGAACCCAACACACACCGTAGCAGGCAATTCCGGAGCTACGCATCAATGACGTCTCATGGCTCTGGAGTGACTGCAGGGGCGGATAGGGTAGCGTTTTATGTCGAAAGTAAATTACATGTGCATAGGCACTCAAAAGGCGGGCACATCTTCACTTCCCGAGTATTTGAACCTGCACCCCGATGTGTCGATGAAAGGCGAGATGCATTTCTTTGACAAGCCGAGAGACCAGCCCCTCAACGAGGAAATGACCGTGCGCTACGAGCAGGCTCTGGCCAGTGAGAAGCGACTACGGGGAGAAAAAACACCGTCTTATATGTACCTGCGCCACGCCATGGACAGAATCGCCGCCTACAACCCGGACATGAAACTTATTGTGATTCTCCGGGAGCCGGTGGCACGTGCTTATAGCCAGTACAATTTTGACAAGGCCTGTGGTTTTATCCGTAGCATCACATGGTCTTTCTGGCGTGACCTCTCACGCATTGTCCCGCTTGAGAAGATCGACGCGAATGGGCCGCACAGAATCGTCCGTGGTTTTTATGACCAACAGTTGGAATATATTTTTCAGCGCTTTCCCCGAGAGAATGTGCATATTGCAGTCTCGGAAGAGGTCAGAAACGACAAGCAAAAGGAATACGGCAAAATTTTCGATTTTCTGGGCGTCGATGCTTCCAGCGTGAAAATTGACCGGGCCCTGGATAAGAATATCGGCGTCTACAAAAGCCCCATACCGGCTTATATGGAACGTAAGCTCGAGCGCATTTATGCGCCGCATGTTGAGCGTCTGTACGACATTCTCGGTTACAAGATTGGCGCATGGGAACGCTATGGCTAATTGGTAAGAACCAACCATTTAGTGACGGTTCGCTCTTGCCAACCGGATATAAAGAACGGTCTCAGGCCGGCCAGAAACCGCTCCCTTGCCCGCTTATGACCTCTGGGACAGGAGCCGGAGTACGTGCCCGTGCTATAACTGGGACATTGGCTTCAGGCGATAAGGAGCGTCGTCATGAGTACATTTAGAAGCGTTTTTGGCTGGCTATTAAAAGGATCGCTGCTGGTGCTGCTGGTGCTCGTGGGCCTGATAGCTGTGGCGCGCTTTATCTACCCCACGGCAGCACAGCGCGAGGCCATTGCCGAGCTGGAGCGCTGGCCAAGTTACGAGGGTAAGAACGCGGCAGCATTGCTGTGGTCACTGCACTATGACGTGCCCATGGCCGATCTGGATCGGGTTTGGGCCAGCGACCTGGCGCGTCAGGAACAGCTACAGCAGGCCTTTGATGAGGGCCTGGCCCCGGCCTCGGATCCATCGGCCTTTGCCTGGGTGTCGGCCCGCGAGTCCTATGGCAGTTTGGCGCCGAATCTGGAGCATGCGCCGAAGCCCTGTGGCAGCTATCAGACCGGTTGCCTGGCGCGCGTGCGCGATGATTTGCCGGCCTACGGGGCTGGGGTAGCGTCTGCGGCGGCCTTGTTGGAGCGTATGGAGGCGCTGCAGGGCTATGACTTTATCCGGGATCCTGTTCGCAGTTGGGCGTGGCAGCCCGATGGAAGTCTACGGGTTGGCTTTCGAGGACTGCTGAACTGGGACATTCCTTTTTCATGGCTGCGCACTCGCTATGCGCTGCAGTTTGCGCAGGGTCAGACCACTGCGGCGCTGGCGGGTTTATGTCGTAATCTGCTCACCTGGCGCCGGTTGGGGGCGCAGGCTGACACTTTGATCTGGCAGATGGGCTTTCTTGGGACTAGCGAGGGTGACAGCATGCTGTTGGCTGAGATGCTGGCGGAGCTACCGACCGACAAGCCCCTGCCTGCGCCCTGTGATGAGGCCTTATTACCCCCCGCGGCGGATGAACAATCGCTCTGTAACAGCGTGCGCGATGAGTTTGCCTATGCGATGCTCTGGGAAGATCACTATGCTCGCCAAACGGCAAGGCAAGGCAACAGCTTCGACAAATTTTTGTCTGAAAAAGAGCTC
>JABSSV010000285.1 GCA_013213875.1 Lysobacterales bacterium | reverse complement strand
TGTCCCCCGGCGCGACGAAAAAAAAGGCCCCCAAGCTGGGGGCCTTGTTTTTGGTGGTGATGGGTGGACTTGAACCACCGACCTCAGCATTATGAGTGCCGCGCTCTAACCAGCTGAGCTACATCACCGAAAGCGGTTCTTGCAGGCGGCTTGCGGGCCGCGCTGAAGGGTCGGCAATTCTGCGTTCAGACGCTGCTTTTGTCAACCGTTTGCGGCCTCCGAGGCCGCTAATTTCTCAGAAGCTGTAGCCGTAGGCGGCGCTGAAGCGGTCGCGGATCTCCTGCGGCGAAGGCGTGTGCTGCTGCGGCGCCATGTGCTCGATCTTGATGGCGCCCATGACGGAGCCGATACGGCAGGCCGTAAGCAGGTCCATATCGTTGAGCAGTCCATAGATCAGGCCGCCGCGATAGGCGTCGCCGCAGCCGGTGGGGTCCTTGATGTCTGCTGGTGGCACGGCCTCGATATGGGTCTTTTCACCGGCCTGGTAGACGTCGGAACCATCGCCGCCCAAGGTGACCACGAAGGCCCGCACCTGCTCCGCAATCTCGGCGCCGCTGAGGCCGGTTTTCTCCCGCAACAGCTGGTATTCGTAATCGTTCATAACAATCCAGTCGGCGCGCTCGATAAAGCCGCGCAGCTCATCGCCGTCAAACATGGGCATGGCCTGGCCCGGATCGAAGATATGCGCAATGCCCTGGGCTTTGAAATCCCGGCTGTGCTGCAGCATGGCTTCCTTGCCGTCCGGCGCCACAATGCCAATCTCTATGCCTTGCGCAGCGCTGATCTGGTTTTGATGGCTATGCGCCATGGCGCCCGGGTGGAAGGCAGTGATCTGGTTGTCTTCCATATCGGTGGTGATAAATGCCTGTGGCGTGAACTCCTCGGGCAGCACGCGCACGTGCTCGAGCGAGATGCCAAGCGCTTCAAAGTGACGTCGGTAGGGTTCGAAATCACCGCCCACCGCACCCATGGGATAGGGCTCCCCGCCAAGCAATTTCAGGTTGTAGCTGATATTGCCCGCCACGCCCCCGAATTCCCGCCGCATCTTGGGCACCAGAAACGACACATTCAGGATGTGCATCTTTTCCGGCAGGATGTGATCGCGAAAGCGTTCCGGAAACAGCATGATGGTATCGAAGGCCATGGAGCCACAAATCAGGGCGGACATAAGTCATTGCTCGCTAAGAGGATTCGGCCGGCATTGTAGCCCAATCCGCATGATTCGGGTCTCAAAGTCTCCAGACCGCATAAAACCTTGCTCTGCAGCCGTTTCTTTCTTGCCGCCTGCGGGTGCGTGCGCTAAGCTGGCGAGCTACCTGCAGAGGCATTATCCGGACATAAAAACATGGTTCTAAAAAGTCTTCGGGGTCTGTTTTCCAACGACCTTTCTATCGATCTGGGCACGGCCAACACGCTGGTCTATGTGCGTGGCCAGGGCATTGTGCTGGATGAGCCGTCCGTGGTGGCGGTGCGTATGGATCGCGGGCCCGGGGGTCCCCAGTCCGTGGCTGCTGTGGGGCTGAACGCGAAAAAGATGCTGGGTCGCACGCCGGGCAATATCCGCACCGTGCGGCCGCTGAAAGATGGCGGGATTGCCGACTTCAACATGACCGAGGCCATGCTGCAGCACTTTATCAAGAAGGTGCACGAGTCGCGCTTCCTGCGCCCCAGTCCGCGGGTGCTGGTGTGCGTGCCCTGCAGCTCCACCCAGGTGGAGCGCAAGGCCATCAAGGAATCTGCCGAGGGCGCCGGCGCCCGTGAGGTATTTCTGGTGGAGGAGCCCATGGCGGCGGCCATCGGTGCCGGCATCCCCGTGCATGAAGCGCGTGGCGCCATGGTGCTGGATATCGGCGGTGGCACCTCCGAGGTGGCGGTGATTTCCCTGAACGGACTGGTCTATTCCAACTCGGTACGTGTCGGGGGCGATCAGTGTGACGAGGCCATCATCAACTATGTGCGTCGCAACTACGGCACCCTGATCGGCGAGACCACGGCCGAGCACATTAAAATCGAGATTGGCTGTGCCTGGCCCGATGACGAGCCGGAAGACCTGGTGGTTTCCGGTCGGAATCTGGCCGAAGGCGTGCCGCGTCGCATCACCATCAACAGCAATGAGGTGCTGGAAGCGCTTAACGAGAGCCTGTCCAGCATCCTCGATGCGGTGAAAATTGCGCTGGAGCAGACGCCGCCCGAGCTCTGCGCCGATGTGGTGGAAACCGGCATCGTGTTGACCGGCGGTGGTGCTCTGCTACGCGGTGTTGACCGCCTGATCAGTGAAGAAACCGGTCTGCCCGTGTTCGTGGCCGATGATCCCCTGACCTGTGTAGCCCGCGGTGGTGGCAAGGCGCTGGAGATGATGGACCAGAACCGCGGAGACTTTTTCGCGCTGAATTAAGGCCGGGCACCGGGCCATGCGCATCAACCCTGCTTCCGTATCTGCCGGCGCCGGCCAGCAGCGCTTGAATACGGCGCGCCTGTTGACCTATCTGCTGCTGGCCATTGCTCTCATGGCTCTGGATCAGCGCGGCAAGTTAAATGCGCAGCTGCGCGCCTGGTCCGAGCGGGCCGTGGCGCCGGTCTACGCGCTGGTGGATCAACCGGTCCGCGCCGCAGAGCGCCTTGGCGACTGGAGCCATAGCCGCGAAACACTCACCGCCAGCCAACAGGCCCAGCGCGAAACGCTGCTGCTCCAGGCCGCTGCCATGCAGCGG
>JABSSV010000284.1 GCA_013213875.1 Lysobacterales bacterium | reverse complement strand
AAACGGTCCGTGGGCAGACCACTGATGGCCAGCGCAGCCGTCACCGCCGACGGGCCGGGCACCGTGCGTACCGCAATGCCCTGATCCAGGGCCGCGCCCACAAGGCGAAAGCCCGGGTCGGAAATCAGCGGTGTACCGGCATCTGATATGACGGCAAGATCTTCTCCACGCGAGAGACGACCGAGCAATCCCGGCAGTTGCGCTGCCTCGTTATGCTCATGCATGGCATGCAAGCGGGTGGTAATGCCGAAATGCTGCATCAGCTTGCGGGACTGGCGCGTGTCCTCCGCCACGACCAGGTCCACCTCATCCAGGATCCGACAGGCCCTTGGGGAGAAATCCTCCAGGTTACCAATCGGTGTTGCTACTACAAAAAGCGTACCCTGCTGCATGCTGACCAGTCCGAAACTGCGATACTTCTTAGTTTAACCTCTGCCACAGCTTCGCCTCTTCGTTCCGGGCCGGCTGGGTTATTATTCAGCATCATGACATCACATCATTCCAAGCTACTGTCACCCAGCAAGCCCGTGCGTCCGTTCCGGCGGACAGCATGGGCCCTGCTGGTCACCCTGCTTTTAACGGCTTGTGCTACGGCGCCGCCACCGACGCCCCAGCCACCAAGCGCGCTGGAGCAGGCGCGTAGCGCCTATCAGCAAGGTGACTGGAGCACGGCGGCAAGCCGCTACAACGCGCTCGCTGAGGGCAGTGACAGTGATGCGTCGGCCCTTTGGCTGCGCGCTGCCGATGCCTGGTGGCAAGACGGTGATACGGAACGCAGTGCCGCCGCACTGGAGCAGGTCATGAGCACCGCGCTGAATCTCCAGGAGCAAGCGCTGGAAAGCCTGTTGCGCGGTGAAAGCGCCCTGGCAGCAGGCGACCTGGAAGCTGCCACTTTTTATCTTAGTGCCGCACTGGAACATCTGCCGGGCACACAGATATCACGCCTTATGACCGCCCAGCGCACCCTGCAGGAACTCAGCGCGGATCCGGCGGCCATGACCCTTGCGCAGGTCGAGGATGCCATTAGCACGCTGCCGGCAGGCGACCTGGCAGCGGCACAGACGCTGGTGGAGAAACTGCAACAATTAAGCGATGAACGACTGCGCCAGGAGGCTGCCGAGACCTCTCCGCTGGGCGAGTGGGCGACGCTTAGCCTGACCCTGCGCGATACGCTGGTGCAGCAGCAGGAGATAACCCTGGCCGCGCAGGAGTGGCAGCAGCGCTATCCGCTGCACCCGGTCAACGCCGAGGGCTATGAAACGCTGGCCTGGGAGCTTGGGCGCCAGCTGGCGACACCGACCAAGATCGCGGTACTGCTACCGGAAAGCGGTTCCCTCAGCGCTGCGGGCAGCGCTATCAGGGATGGCATGCTGGCCGCCTACCTGGACCGACCGGCCAGCAGTGAACTGGTGTTCCTGCCGGTGGCTGCGGATAGTGAGTCAGCGGTCAACGCGTATGCGCAGGCCAGCGCTGATGGCTTTGATTGGATGATTGGCCCGCTTCGGCGCGAATCGGCCTGGGCCATTACGGAGCAGGCAGATCCCCGCCTGCAAGGACTGCTGCTGAATACGCCACAGGCACCCGCAGCACCGGCAGCGGAGCCCGTGGCTATCGATCCGCTGCCACCAACGCCGGTAGCGGAAACCCATTCTGACGGGGTCGCACAGGCACAGCCGGTGACCCAGCCGCCCATGAATCCGGCGGCCGCCAGCGAATTTCTCAGCATCTCCCTGTCCCAGGAGAATGAGGCACAGGCAGTGGCACAGCGCATGCTGGATCAGGGGCTGACGCGGGTCATCCTGCTACTGAGCGACAGCGCCTGGGGCGAGCGCGTAGAAAACGCCTTTATCGAACATTTTCTCGAAGCAGATGGCCAGATCATTGCGATCGAACGCTTCGATAACCGCCAGGCCGACCATTCCACCGAACTCACCCGCCTGCTGCAAATCGAGGATGCACGCCTGCGCCGGCGTGGTCTGCAAAACGCGCTGGGGGTTCCGCTGGAGTTCGAGGATGCCCGCCGCGATGATTTCGATGCCTTTTTCCTCGCGGCCAGTCCGGCGCTTGGACGGCAGTTGAAGCCACAACTGCGCTTTTTCGACGCGGGGGAGAAGCCCGTATATGCCATGAGCAGAGTATTCGCGGGCCGCCCCAACCCCAGTCTCGACGCGGACCTCAACGGGGTCACCATCCCCACCGGACGCTGGGTAATCGCCCTCAATACAGACAGCGATGAGACCGCTCTGCGCCAGCTACGCAGCCTGCGCCAGGGCGCCTTTACCAGCCTGCATGCGCTGGGGCGTGATGCCTGGAGCGTCACCCCCTGGCTGCCGCTGATGCGCAGGGATCCCACCTTTCGCTTCCCCGGTGCCAGCGGTGATCTGCGCCTGAACCAGGACGGACAGCTGATTGTCGAGCCCCTGTGGGGTGAGTTCCGGCGCGGCCTGGTGGCGCCAGCCATGACGGTAGCAGACCCGCGCTAACGGGGCATCATGGGGAGACCAGCGCGTGGCGGTGAATGGGAGCGCCGTGCAGAGCGCTGGCTGAGCCGTCGGGGCCTGCGCTTGCTTGCGCGCAACTTTCATTGTCGTCAGGGGGAGCTGGATCTGGTCATGCAGGACGGTGAAAGCACCGTGTTTATAGAGGTTCGCTACCGTCAATGCTCGGCCTTCGGAAGCCCGGCGGCCAGTGTGGACATGCACAAGCAACTGCGCATTCAACACGCTGCCAGTGTTTTTCTGGTCCGCAATCCCCGACTGGCTGAGGCACCCTGCCGTTT
>JABSSV010000283.1 GCA_013213875.1 Lysobacterales bacterium | reverse complement strand
TCGCGCGTCCGGGCCACCTCAACCTCGTTTACCAGGCCCAGCACTACCTTGCGAATCTCCTCGCCAATACGAGCGCGCACATCAGCCAGCTCAGCGTTAACCTGCAGCATGCGGGGATGCTTGGGACCGTATTCAACCGCGAGTTCTGAGCTGCGCCGCTGAACCTCCGATTCCTGACTGCGCAGCGTCACGATAACGGGTGAACTCAGCACTTCACTGGCCGTTGCCAAGCCGTCCGCATCGGCGACCATGAGGCGCCGAACCTGCTCCAGTCGCGCTTGCGCCTCGGCTCTTTCCGCTCGCGAAATAATCAGCTGACTGTTGATCGACGACAGCTGCTGCGTGAGCAGATCGCCGCTGGCTCCCTCCGTAAACCCGTGCTCGATCCGGTACAGCTCAACGGCCTGCTCCGAATCCCGGACCTTGTTTTCCAGATCTTCCAACTGGGCGCTCAGCCATTCGGAGACACGCTCTGATGACTCCAGCTTGGCCTCCAGCTTGTCCACGATGTAGGTCTCGGGCAGCGTGTTTGCCACGCGCGCGGCCAGGCGCGGGTCCGGCGAGCTGAAGCGCACCATGATCACGTCAGTGCCCTCTACCGGCACCAGGCTGAGTTTGGCCAGAAAGATATTCACGGCGGTGACCATCTGCCGCCGTTCGATCTCCTCCGCCGAGGGCGCTACCGACACCAGCTCTCCGCTGCTGGTCCCTCGAAACGCGTCCGAGACGCTGCTGGGTATCCAGTTGCGAGGGCTGAGTTTTCCAAAGAAGGCTTTGAGGCCAGACGGTGGTGGCCGTAAGGACGGGTTGAACTCCGGCAGGCGCAGCAGCCCCATGCGGGTGATAACTTTTTCTGCCAGTCCGCGAGAGCGCAGCAGCTCGAGTTCCTCGGCCGCTTCCAGCCCAAAATAACGCTGGTAGAGCACCTGATTGAGATCAGCTGGCTTGCTGTCCTGCACACCAATCAAGAGCGTGGATTGCGCCGTATAAATCGACTGCAGTTGCTGTGCATAAAGGTAGCCAAAAATGCCGGCAAAAACGGTCAGGAGGATAATCAGTCGCCGGCGAAACCATAGCAGCTGCAGGTAATCGAGTAGCGGGAATGGTTCATCTGGCAGCTCGTTACGCCCGGGCACAGTGCTGGCCTTCAAACTCACATCGGTGGCGGGAGACGGCGTATTCAAAACATGCGCTCGTCAACGCGGATGATGTCTCCTGGTTGCACCCGCTCG
This sequence comes from Lysobacterales bacterium, assembly GCA_013213875.1. Lineage (GTDB taxonomy): Bacteria > Pseudomonadota > Gammaproteobacteria > Xanthomonadales > SZUA-36 > Marinihelvus. The sequence continues at coordinate 535 of JABSSV010000283.1, read as the reverse complement.
CTAACGGCCAAGCGCACCTCGTCTTCCTCCGGGTCACCGGCTCGTATCACGTATACGATGTCCTCTTTGGCACGCACCGTGTAACCGCCCGCAATAGCAATAGCGTTCAGGTAGGTCATACCATCGACATAGGGATAGGCACTGGGTGAGCTAACCTCGCCGATGATGTAGAAGGGGCGATAGGTCAGCACGTGAACGGAAACGCGCGGATTCACCAGATAGTCGGGGCGTAGGGCGTCCACGATAGCCAGCTGCAGCTCAGCGGCCGTCTGACCACGCGCATCCAGCGATCCAATAAGATGCATAGAAAACCGCCCTGATCCATCCAGTGTGTATTCGCCGGTCAGATCTGCCTGGTTATACACGTCGATGCGGATGCGATCCCCCGGGCCCAACCGATAGTTTTCATCCACCGGGCCGCTGGCCTGTTCCTGCTGCGCCTGCCCGAAAGTGGCAACCAGCAGTAACAGGAATACCATAAAATACTTAAAAATAGATTTATAAATATCTGTTTTCATTACGATATTGAAAATCT
>JABSSV010000282.1 GCA_013213875.1 Lysobacterales bacterium | reverse complement strand
GGCCGACTGCCCCGCTGCACGATACAGGGTGAATGAATGGACATCCGGCCTTATCTCATGGAGATCGTTGTGAACCACCAGATCCGTATCACCCGCAGCAAATACGCGCGCGACTGCCTGCTCCACCGCAGCCTGCTCTGCACCAACGGTTAGCTTGAAACCGACCACGCACAAGGCCTTGTTACGGGACCAGGACCGTAGCTGCGGCAGCAGCTTTGGATTGGGCGTCAGCAGCAACTTCAGGGGCTCACTAGATGGCAGTTTGTCCGACCCGCCACCCTGACTGACGGAAAAGTCGCTCACGGCAGCCGCATGAATCACCGCGTCGTAGTCCTGCGCGGCCAACAGGTCCTGCAACTGGGATTCCAGATCCCTAAAGCTGGTGTAGTGCGCTAGGGCTACGCCACCGCCGGGCTGCTGCGCGCCGGCGCCGCCCAGCCAGGTCACCTCATGTCCTAGCGCAACCAAAGCCTCCGCCAACTCCGCGGCCGTACGACCGCTGCTGTGGTTGCCGATATAGCGCACCGCGTCAATGGGCTCCCGGGTACCGCCACCGGTAATCAAAATCTTTCTGCCGGTTCTGCCCGCCGTGTCCTGCATCAGCGCAGCGATGCGCGCCTCAATGTCCGCCGGTTCCAGCATGCGCCCCTGTCCGGTCTCCCCGCAGGCCAGCTCGCCCTCTGCGGTCGGCAGCACGTGCACACCCCAGCTTTGTAGCTGCGCCACATTGGCCTGCGTCGCGGGATAAGCCCACATGTGACCATTCATAGCCGGCACCACCACCAGCGGTATGCCGCGCCCCCAGGCCGCCTGCCACAGGGTGCTGACCGCATCGTCGGCAACTCCGTGGGCGAAACGGGCCAGCAAATTGGCGCTGGCCGGGCACACCACCAGCACATCGGCCCATTGGGCCAGCGTGATGTGCTCCATGGCCTGACCACCGGCGAAGGTATCATCAAACAAGGGCGCGCCGCTCAAGCCTTCCAGCGTTGCCGCGCCCACAAAATGCGATACGGAACTCGTGGTGGCTACGCGCACCTCGTGGCCTGCCTTACGCCAACTCGATAGTAGCTGGGTGGCTTTGGCGCAGGCGATGGAGCCGGACATAAGGAGTAGAATTTTCATGCGCTCGAAACTCCGCTCAGTGCTGGCGATGCCAGGGGCACATTATCAATCAGACGTACATCGCCCAGAGCAGCAGCGGCCAGTCGCCGACCTTCGTAATCTTCCACGTAGTCCACCGCGAAGCCCAGTGCCGATAGCTCCGCGGCGGCTGATTTAGCATCGGCACTGTGGCGCAAAACCTGCACCAGACGGGGAGCCAGTGCACGCTGGGCGGGGCTCAAACGTGCATTGCGTGAAGACAGGGCCAAGCCGTCCTCAGCCCGCACCGTCGCGCAGGCCACAATCTCCGTGTCCAGCAGAAAGGCGTCCACCAGCCCTCGCACCAGCTGCAGCTGTTGATAGTCCTTCTCGCCGAAGTAAGCGCGCGTGGGGCGCGTCAGATTCAGCAATCGCAGAACCACCGTCAGCATGCCATCAAAATGACCGGGGCGATGAGCGCCACAAAAGCGCTGAGACAAATCGTTTTCACTCACCCGGTAGCGGTATTGATCGGGGTAGATGGCCTCGGCCGTGGGCAACAACACCTGATCTACGCCCCAGGCCTGGAGCTGCTC
>JABSSV010000281.1 GCA_013213875.1 Lysobacterales bacterium | reverse complement strand
CGCATTGTCACGCCCGGCACCGTTACGGACGAAGCTTTGCTGGAGGAACGGCGCGACAACTTACTGGCAGCCGTAGCGCAGCAGGGCGACCGTTTGGGCCTGGCCTGGCTGGACCTAGCGGCGGGACACTTCAGCGTTCGTGAACTGGCCGAAACCGGTGACCTCGCCGCCCAGTTGGAACGGCTTCAGCCTGTTGAACTGCTGGTGGCCGAGGATTCCCCCTTAATCGAGGCATGGGCGCAAGAACCGAGTCTGAAGCGACGAGCGCCCTGGCACTTTGATACATCCGCTGGTGCCAGCCTGCTCCAGGAGCAGTTTGCCGTGCGCGATCTGTCCGGCTTCGGTATCGAGCATCAACCGGCCGCCATCGCCGCCGCCGGCGCCCTGCTGCAATATGCCCAGGAGACCCAGCGCGGCGCCCTGCCCCATTTGCAGGGACTGCAACTGGAACAGGCGGACAGTCAGCTGCATCTGGATGCGGCCACGCGACGCCACCTGGAGATCGTCACCCATCCCGACGGTAACGACGAGCATACGCTGGTGGGTGTGCTCGATAGCAGTATCACGCCCATGGGGGGACGACTCATGCGCCGCTGGCTCCTGAACCCGATCAGAGACCGGGGCCGGCTGGCAGCGCGCCACCGCGCGATTGGCGCCCTGCTTCATAGCGCCGAGCTCGAGGCGCTGAGAGACGTCCTGCGCGGTGCCGGTGACATTGAGAGAATCTTGACACGCGTGGGTCTCGGCTCAGCGCGCCCCCGGGACCTGACCACGCTGCGCAGCACCCTGGCCTGCCTGCCCGAACTACATACGCTCCTGTCACGCGATGGCCAGGAAGATCTGGATCGCTTACGCGACTCCATCGCACTGTTTCCCGACCAGCTGGCTTTGCTGGAACGGGCCCTGGTAGATGCGCCACCGGTGCTGCAGCGCAATGGCGGCGTCATTGCCGCGGGCCATGATCCGGAACTGGATGAATTACGCGGTCTGTCAGAAAACGCCAATGAGTTTCTGCTGGCCTACGAAAAGCAGGAAAAAGAAACCTCTGGCATTGGCACCTTGAAGGTTGGCTACAACCGGGTGCACGGTTATTACATTGAAGTATCCCATGCACATAGCGACAAGGTGCCAACGCATTACACACGCCGACAGACGCTCAAGGCCGCCGAACGCTACATCACAGAAGAGCTGAAGGGTTTCGAAGACAAGGTGCTTTCCAGCCGGGAGCGCGCCCTGGCCCGGGAACTGTACTGCTATGAACAGCTTCTGGGCGAGTTGCAAGCCTGCCTGCCCCACTTGCAGGCCTTGGCCAGTGCCCTCGCGCGACTGGATGTACTGGCTGCCCTGGCTGAACGGGCTGCTGCGCTGGCCTTTTGCCAACCGGAGCTGCAGGCGGCAGAGGGGCTGGAAATTCGCGCCGGACGCCACCCGGTTATCGAGGCGGTGCAGGACGGGCCGTTCACTCCCAACGATATTGAGCTGGACCCGACACGTCGCATGCTGGTGGTGACCGGGCCCAATATGGGCGGCAAGTCGACCTATATGCGCCAGACCGCACTGATTGTGCTCATGGCCCATGCCGGCAGCTGGGTACCCGCCAGCAGTGCCAGGCTGGGACCCATAGACCGTATCTTTACCCGCATCGGTGCCGGCGATGACCTGTCACGGGGCCGCTCGACCTTCATGCTGGAAATGACAGAAACCGCCAATATCCTGCATAACGCCAGCCCGCGCAGTCTGGTCCTGATGGATGAAATCGGCCGCGGTACCAGCACCTATGACGGTCTGGCACTGGCCTGGGCCTGCGCCGATCATCTGGCCCAGTCGGTTCGCGCCTATACGCTGTTTGCAACGCATTACTTCGAGTTGACACAACTGGCCAGCGATTGGGAGGGCGTGAGCAATGTCCACCTGAAAGCCGTTGAACATGGGGATCGCATTGTGTTCCTGCACGCAGTTGAAGAAGGGCCCGCGAATCAGAGCTACGGCCTGCAGGTGGCGGCACTGGCAGGCGTGCCGGCGCCGGTACTGAAGCAGGCCAGACGCCATCTGGAACGACTGGAGACTGCTCCGGCCCAGGGGCCACAGATGAACCTCTTCGCCACGCACTCAGAACCGGAAGACGCAGACT
>JABSSV010000280.1 GCA_013213875.1 Lysobacterales bacterium | reverse complement strand
GAAAGGATGGCGACAAAGTAGGCCGCATCCAGCACGCTCATGCGTGTTGGCAGGCCACTGGCATCCTCACCGGGGACGAAGACCAGGGCCAGAATGGACAGGAAATACACCATCAGCAGAACGATCAGCGGCGAGCGCATCTGCCGCATGGTGATCCAGACAATATCGTTCATGCTGTTGTGGCCCCCGCCCGCTGGTGCGCCAGTGCTAGCGGCGGATAACGATCGTTTCAGCTACCAGCAGGACCACGGAAATCAGGTTCGCTAGAAGGGCGCCGCCGGACAGGGAGACCACACTGGTAATCACGCTGGCCGTATCAACCTGGGCGACGTGTACGGCCCAGATCCATAGGCCGCCGGCCAGCAGCAACTGTAGATCGGCTACCAGGCTGGTGGCGAGTAGCACGGCACCCATCTGTGAGCGGTCACCAAATTTGAGCACGGTAGCGATCAGGCTCACGACCAGGGCCGCACCGAGTTCGAAGGCATCATGGTGGGCCGGGTTATCCAGCTCACCAATGAAAAACCCGAAGTTGAGGGTCAGCGCCAGTACGATAAAGAAGGCGAAAACGACTTTTTCGAGGCTCATGAAAACTCCGGGCGTAGGGCCGATGAAGGCCCCAGCCTAGCGTGAAAACCCACGCGCCGCCAGCGCCACGCGATGGCCCTAGCTCTCGCGAAATTCCTCGCGATAGTCAGCCGCCGCTGCTTCGATCACCTTGGCCGCATGCTCTCGGCCATAGGCCTTGCCGATCTGAACCTTCTCTGGCTCATCAGGCAGGGTTTTGTAGGTCTTGAAGTAGTGTCGCAGGCGTTCGACCAGGGTTTCGGGCAGTTCGGAGATGTCCTGCACATGCGAGAAGATGTCGTCGTTATCCAGCACGGCAATGATCTTATCGTCCGCTTCGCCGCCGTCGATCATGGGAATGCCACCCACCACGCGCGCATTAATAAGGATTTCCCCATGGGAAATCCGGCGGTTGGAGATCACGCAGATGTCCAGCGGGTCATGGTCGCCACGCTCGGCTCCGGGCATCAACTCTTTCACCCGTCGCCCACAGTAAGTCTGGGGTACGAAACCATACAAAGAAGGCGGCAGAGAGCTGGTCCGGTGAGGGCGGTCGACCCGGAGAAAACCGGATTTCTTGTCCACCTCATATTTAACGAAATCGAACGGGGTTATTTCGATGAACGCATGCACCAGGCGTGGTGGTTCCGGACCGAGATCGAGTCCGTGCCAGGGGTGTGGGCGCCATTTATTGAATTCGCGAGTCATGGGATTTCCTGTTTTTCTAGTGGCCAGCGGCCCGCACCTAATTGCGGGTGCCGCTGATGGCAGAAACCCGGACGATGGCGCCCAGGAAGGCCGAATCAAAGTACTGCAAGGTATCGCTTTTTACCTGCCGCGACTGGCGCAGGCGGTGCAGTTCGAACGGTATGGGGGTGACGCGGCCGCTTTCCAATGGCTCGTCGTCAGCGCCGTCAACGGAGACCGGTTCCGGTGCGTCACCGACCCAGCTAAAACCCGGTTCCAAAGCGCGCTGACCGGGAAAGGCCAGGGCCCAGGCGGGACCGTCCAGGCGATACTCAAGGTCCAGATCGACATGCAGAAAACGGCTGCGTCGGAGCTGTATGGACCCGTCCAGCTGATACAGCGGAACGGTGTTTTCGCCGGTACCCTGCGCGGCGATGGCAGGCAGGTCCGGGTCCGGTATCGGGGTATTTTTGTGACTCGCATCGGGCGCGTAGGCCAGCACCACTTCATTGTGCAAGCGCACGGCCGGGTGGTAGTCATAGACCGTCTGTTCATAGCTTAGGCGGGTGAGCGGCTGGTAGGCAGCAAGCCGCTCCAAGCGCTGCCAGATGGCTTCGAATTCGCCATCAGCGGTGCGCAGGCGCTGCGGTGCCGCCGGCATGGCGCCGCTATCGAGTTCATACAAATCAGTAAAGCTCTCCAGCGCCCGTTCCTGAGCTGGCGCGCTGGCCCCATTGCGATGTTCAAACACAATCACATCGATGCGGTAGCGGTCTGATTGTGCGCCCGCCGCCGCGCTGCACGCCAGGCCCCACAGTAGGGCGCTGCCAAGCAGCAGGAGCGCGGGCCGGGTCAGGGTTCCGATTGCTATCATGTGTCAGGCGTGTGTGGGTGCCCGCTTATTATAGCCAGCCAGCAGACCTCCGTTCAGGCTTTAGGCTGCCAGCCTGTCGAGCAGCTTCGCAACGGCCTCGATGCGCTCGTCACCGTCCTCAATTTCATCCAGAAACTGAAGTTTCTCCGGCCCCGCCAGGCGATAGCGGCTGGGGCTTTCATGCACCAAGCGCAACAGCGCTTCCACATCGGGGCGTGCATCCGGTGCGAACAACAGGCGCCCGCCGCGAGGGCCGATATCAACACGCTGCAGACCTACCGCATCCGCCTGGAGTTTGAGACGCGTGATCGCAAACAGGTTGCGGGTGGCATCGGGCAGCAAACCAAAGCGATCGATCATTTCTACCTGTAAGTCGCGTAGCTGCTCCGGTGAATTGGCGCTGGCTATGCGCTTATAAAGCATGAGACGGGCGTGTACATCGTGCAGGTAGTCGTCGGGAATCAGCGCTGCCACATGCAGTTCCAGCTCCGCGCCGCCGCGCGTGCCCGCATCCAGATCGGGCTCTTTACCCGCGCGCAGCGCGGCCCCGG
>JABSSV010000028.1 GCA_013213875.1 Lysobacterales bacterium | reverse complement strand
CTCACCGCCCATTTTAAAGGTATAGCTCTTTATGGAGCCGTCCTTTTTACTTCCACGGCGGACCACTTTGCCGCGTTGAAGATCAATAAGACGCAGCGAACGTAGTGTTTTGCTGTCATTGCGCAGCTGCGTTTCGAAGCCCCGGGACTGGGACCCGCTGATCACATATAGCCCATCCCAGCTCAAGGTCACTTTCGCCTGCGGATCACTGCTGGTTACCACCAAATCCCAACTCGCGGCGGACTGCCCCGGAGCGCGATAATCGCTGAGATACTCACCAGCATCGTCACCCCACTCTGCCCCGCGGAGACTAATGATCGCGACCGGTGCGCCGTTGACACTGGCGAAGGCCGGAATATCGTGCACATCCTTGCCCGTCCGGCCACCGGAAATTCGACCGATCACCCCTGAACGCTCATCTACTGCGCCAGCTTTCGTGGTTACTATCGTTTGCAGATACCAGCTATCCACGCGCGCCTTTGAATCCAGTTGCTCCTGCGCCTGAAGGGAGGCGGACCCCCACAGGGACAGCAAAAGAACCACTGCCTTTGGGGCAAAGGGCCTGCCGAATATCGTTATGGTCGTGTCTTGCAACATGTTTTGATCCTGCTAGCGGGCAGATGTCTAAACGATACGCCTATTCTGGTTGCGGTACCAATAGCGCATGCTGTTGATCATTACTTCCAGCAACGCCGTCCTCTTTGATCACCACCCAGAAACCCTCATAACCCCTGATCGTGTCGTCAAATGGGGGTGTACGTGCCGGAGTCACGGGACGATACCCCTGGGCAGTGGAGCCACTCCCAGTGGGATCGTAGATATATACCGTCGCCGACAGTTCGTTGGCTGCCTCAGCCTGCTCCAACGTCTTAATGGTGCCGGACGCATCCACGTAGCGCAGATCTGCCAGGGTAAAATCACGCGGGAAAGGGGTGTTGACCATTTGACGCGCAAAATCCGGTCCACCTTTTGGATCAATAGCTGCCGCACGCAAGGTTATGTAGGACTGTGCCCTGACCACAGTGCTGAAGGGCGTGCCACCATTCTGTGGCAAGTTTGTGGGAGAACTGGCGGCATCATAGTTGTCCGGCGTGGTGAAATTGTTACAAGTAGATATCGGCGTGTAGCGCGCTTCATCAGTAGCGATCCAGATCGAATAGTTGCTGTCTTCGGGACCGAACACATAGTCGTCAGCCAGTTGCTTGTAGGGCGTTGCGTTGGTGGCCGCCTTAGTGCTGTCGTAGAGGAATACGTCGTATTTGCCATTAACGTTATCAGTGGCGAAAGACGTTCCCAGGCTGGAAAAAACATCGTCCAGACGAAGGCCTTCCACATCGCAAGGTAAGCTGCGCTGACGGTAGAGAAACGGGGTGTCATTAAAGCCCCCCTGCCCCGCGGGAAACGCATATACGATCGCCTGTCCCTCCCCGCTGGGACCGCCATCGGGATCGGCAAACCAGAGGTATTCGCGAGTCTTTCGAATATCGATGCCCAGTAAGCTGCCCGTGTTACCCAGATCGTCTGCGGCGTTAACAAACTCTGCATCTGCCAGATCATCGGTTTGCGGGTTTTTAAAAACAGCGGCTCCGCTACCGGTTGGGGCATTGGCACCGAACGCCGCGATACCAGCGCTTTGCGAAACGTCACCACCGCCACTACCCGCAAAGTTCTGCGCAAAGCTATAGCGGGACCCGATGGGAAGATCCGGGTTTCCGGACCAGATATAGGCCGCGTTCGTGGCTGACAAAAGCAGTTGACGCTCGGTAATGGAAACCTCTGTGCCCAAGCCCGTCGACCCTACCTGTGTCAGGGTCTGTTCCAGCGTGAGCGTGGCGCCAACGCCATAGACTCGGCCTTCCCCCGCACCTCCGTTGGCACCGGGCGCACCCGCCAGCACGCGGACCGTGCCGTCGGTAAAACCACTGCTGATGGTCACCGCAGAACCCAGCGCGTCACTACCACTGCCCGCTGCCGTGGCCAGCAGGCTTAACGTGTTGCCGCTGTAGCTGTACACATAAACCTTGCCGGCGCCGCCGTCATAGCCCGGCGCACCCACTACGACGCGATAATCATCGGGCCCGACTTGCGTGATCGATACGGAACGCCCAAAAAACACCTGCGGATCGTCGTCGCGGGAACCGTCTGTTTCCGTGGCGTACTGAATCACACCGTTGGTGCAATTACGCCCATCCTGACGCACCCAGTCACTGGTGGGTGGCGTTTCTGCCGTTAGGCGATAGAGGGCAAATCCACCACGGTTGG
>JABSSV010000279.1 GCA_013213875.1 Lysobacterales bacterium | reverse complement strand
CGCCAGCAGGGGCTCGGAATAGTAATCGACAGGGGTGGCGAGTTCTCCTTGTTTCCGCGAGGTCACGAGACGGAATTCCGGTCCGCTCTCGCCCTCGGTGTAATCCAGCACGATGCGGGCATTACCGTTTTTCAGCACCAGCTCCAGTCGTTCTTCAGTCAGCCAGGTGACTGACTGGACCGGGCGTCCGCTAAGTTCGGCCAGTTGGTACATTTCGTCCCGTTGAAGGTCGAGGACCAGCACCTGGTTTCTCCCCTCCCGACGCTCGAGCGCTACCACTAGGTGTCCGCCGGACGCAGCCGTTTTCAGGTCATAGCGGTAGAAGCACTCCATCGGAGTCATGTCCCCGCAGATGCTTTCGGCCTGCGCGGTGCCAAAGAGCAGAGCGGTGCAGGTGGTCAGTGTGATCAGTAGCCTTTTCATCATGTCGTATCGCTTGGGCCGGGGCCCGATTTTGATTCTTATGACGACATACAAGCGAAGCGGCTAAAAGTTGGTGGGGCTGGGGAGAATGGGATGAAGCGAAGTGCCGTGACGGCAGCCCGGCTTGGAAAAAGGGGGTCTAGCCGTACATTTCCTTAAGGTAGTGAATGATGTCCGCGGACTCCGGCATCCAGCGCTCTTCGTCGTCCGGTGTCTGGATGTGGAGGACCGGTACGGTAGCGCGGCCGCGTGCTTCCAGTAGTGTTGCTCTGGCGTCCGGTTCGAGCAACGTGTTGCGTAGTTCAATGTGGTCAAGCTGCAGGCGCTGCATCAACTGCATGACACGCCGGCAGTAAAAGCAGATGGGTTGGTAATAGAGTGTCAAACGATCTTCGCCTGCGGTGCTGCTGGCCGCGTGATGCTCGAGCAGTCGCTGCGCATAGAAATCAGCCCAGTCGCGCTCCGGATTCCGCGCCTTGTGTGCTTCCTCGGTACTGAGCAACCACTGCGTCAGACGGCTCTGGGTGACCGTCACTCCCAATAGCTCCGACAGGGGCGCGTGCAGCGCACGGGCATAGAGGAGTGGCCACTCCGGATCCCTGCCGGCGCCGTGGCCTCCATGTGCTGCTGCGGTTTCGCTCAGCAATCGCGCTAGCTTACGGTGTTGCTCCTGCTCGGTCATAGATGGCTCCTAGCTTGCTCTCGGGCTGGCGGCGTCGACTAACGGTAACACGCCGGGGAAAGCGCTCGTTGGCGCTGGTTTTGCACCTGTTACTCCTGCAGAAAGTGATGCCCCTGTGCACGCAAGCGCTCGCGAAACGCACGCCAGTCGGGGCAAATCGATTCCTGTAGCGCGTAAAAAGCCGCGCTGTGGTTCATCTGTCGTAAGTGACAAAGTTCATGACAGATCACGTAATCCTGCAATGTGGTTGGGGCTTTGATTAGATGGGTGTTCAGGCGGATCACGCCTTCCCGGTTACAAGTTCCCCAGGTGCGGCGCATGCGTCGTAGCGCCAAACGCAGCGCCCGACCACGGGCCCAGGGCGCGCGTTGCTGATGGTATTCCAGCCGCGCGCGGAAGTGGGTGCTGGCTTCGCGATGGTAGAACGCACGCAGGGCGGTACGTACGCGCCCGGAATCCAACTGCGGCCCGCTGATCAGCAGGGTATCTCCGGCAACGCTTACCGCTATGCCACGCCGGGGCTGGTCCTGCAGCTGCAAGATCATGGACCGACCGTGCAGCAAGTGTTGAGCGCCCTCTGACCAGCTTAGCGCTGGCAGCTGTTGTTGTCTGGCTTGGTTTATAAAGCGTTGTACACCAGGCAAATGCTGGAGCAGTAGTTGCTGTGTCTGCTGCGGCGACCAATGGCCCGGAACGGTCACTTGCAGCCCCCCTTCGGCATCCAGCTCGAGGTGCATGCGCCGGGTCACGCGGGCGCGGTGCGTTACCGTGTAGGTGATGCGTTCACCCGTTTCCGGCAAAATCAGGGTACCGCCGCTCAGGGATTGACCCACTGCGCCTGCCACTGTCCGGCTTGCCAATGCAGGGCAGCCCGCCAGTGTGCCTGCCGGCCCAACTGCAGCCAGTCCATCTGTTCAATGTGACAGCGTACGGTCAGGAAGTGCTGGCGCTCCCGGCCAGCGGATTGACCTTCGGTCAGTGGCATTCCCGGTGCTCCGTGCTGGCCATAGAGTACTTGCGACCCGGCGTGCAGTGAGTGCCATTGCTGCTCTGCAAACTCACCGTCACGGAGCAGTTCTGCGCTGCCGTTCGCGCGTAGCTGCAGCCGCGTCTGCGGGTCGTAAAACAACCAGCACATGCGGGGATCAGCAGTTAGCGCGCGTGCCTTGGAGGAGCGCGTATCGGTATGACAGATCAATGTGCGCCCGGTGGCACTCACGGCCCGCAACACCACGGTTCGCATCTGTGGTCCATCACCGTTCAGATTGGCAATAGCGGGCGTATGCCACGGGTCATCGCGGGTGGCTGCGGCCTGCTCAAGCCGCTGCCAGCAAAGATCGGGCAGGGCGCTGATCGCCGGACGCTCCGCGTGCACGGTGCGTGGCAACGGCTAGGGAGAGAAAATCGCGACGCATGGTGGTTCCTCTGGGGTTGAAGGACGATCAATGGCATCCACATGATAGACAGGCTGCGTGTGAAATGCCGATCTGCTGCAATGTTTTGAGGATAAACTGGCACCCGGTAGCCGAGCGTCAATCCGCTTGATGCCATTGCGCATGAGCCATGTCCGGAAACAGTGATATGAGTGACACAAGGCAAAATGAACCGCCCGAGGCGGCCAGCGTCGATCCGCGCGAGGTTGAGCACTATCGGCGCTTCGCAGCCACCTGGTGGGATCCGCAGGGGCCGTTCTGGCCGTTGCATAAACTGAATGATCTACGCGTACCCTGGATCACCACCCGACTGTGCCGGCATTTTGACCGCGATCCGGCGTGGGAACAGCCGCTGCAGGGTCTGGCCTTGCTCGATATCGGCTGTG
>JABSSV010000278.1 GCA_013213875.1 Lysobacterales bacterium | reverse complement strand
CGGTCTGCTGTCCAAAGAGCGCGCCATGCCCATTACCCTCAGCGGGGGTGAGCAGCAGCGGGTGGGTATTGCCCGCGCGGTTGTGGGACGGCCCAAAATTCTGCTGGCAGACGAGCCCACCGGTAACCTGGATCCGGCGCTGTCTGCTGAAATCATGGCCCTGTTTGAAGCCTTTAATCAGGTGGGGGTTACGGTGCTGATTGCCAGCCACGACCTTGCCCTTATTTCGCGTCTGCACCACCGCATACTGACGCTGCGCGAGGGTCAACTGGTGGGGGGTGATGGCAACTGATGTCTGGCCGGACTAACAACCGCCGTGAAGGCGCGGTTCAGAGTACAACCGGGCTCTCGGATCGTTATAAGAGCTGGCTGCAGCATCACCGATTGTCTGCGGCGGACAGTCTGTTCCGGGTGATCGATAACCCTTTATCCAGCTTGATGACCTGGCTGGTAGTGGGTATTGCCCTTGCGCTGCCAGTAGGCCTCAGTGTGGCTTTGGACAATGCACGTGAGGTCAGTAGCCGGCTGGACAGTACAGCGCGGCTCTCTTTGTTTATGGTGGATGAAACCACTGCCAGCGCCGCCGCAGCTTATGCTGATGCGCTGGCCGAGCGGGACGATATCGCCGACGTGGTTTTTCTTTCCCGGGACGATGCACTGACTGAATTCAGTCAGCTCTCGGGCTTTTCTGACGTGCTGGACAGCCTCGACGACAACCCCCTTCCTCATGTGATCCTGGTTGAGCCCGCCTCCACGGATGCCGACGATATTGCGGTGTTACAGGCGCAGGTGCAGGCGGACGCTGAGGTGGCCCAGGCGGTGTTGGACATGGCGTGGTTGCAGCGGCTCAATCGGCTGATGGAATTGAGCCGGCGATTGGTGCAGGCCTTGGGTGCCCTGCTGCTACTGGGCGTTGTGCTCATTCTCGGCAATACCATTCGTCTTGCCATTGAGAACCGGCGTGATGAGATTGTGATTACCAAGTTGATCGGTGCCAGTAATGGCTTCGTTCGACGCCCCTTCCTCTATACGGGCCTCTGGTTTGGGGTGGGCGGGGGTGTGATCGCTGCTTTGCTCGTTGCCATCGCACTGTGGTTTGTCGACGGGCCCGTGCAGGCTCTGGCCAGTTCCTACGGCAGTGACTTTCAGCTGGGCGGGCTGGGTTTGATGAACAGCCTGAACCTGGTCTTTTTCGGCGGTTTGCTCGGATTGGCCGGTGCCTGGCTGGCCGTATCCCGCCATTTGGGTGATATTGAGCCTCGCTAGCGCTTATAACCATCTGAAATATAAAAATATTTTCTTAATCTGAGCCAAATCACAGGGAACTTTCGTAGAATTAGCACTCTAATAGATCGAGTGCTAATATTGATCCTATGAAAGGAGAAAACACCGCAATGAACCTGAGTTTGCAGCCCGTTAACCAGATGGCGCCCGGCGCCAACCTGAGCGCCTATGTGCAGGCGGTCAGCAGCATCCCCGTGCTCAGCGTTGAACGTGAGCGGGATCTGGCCGAGCAGCTCTTTTATCAGGACGACGTTGAAGCCGCCCGTGAGCTGGTGATGTCCCACTTGCGCTTTGTTGTGCACATTGCCCGCAGCTACTCGGGCTATGGCCTGGCAGAAGCCGATCTGTTCCAGGAAGGCAATGTGGGCCTGATGAAGGCCGTGAAGCGTTTTAATCCTGAGAAGGGCGTGCGCCTGGTGTCATTTGCCGTGCACTGGATCAAGGCAGAGATACACGAATTCATTCTGCGCAACTGGCGCATCGTGAAGGTCGCAACCACTAAGGCCCAGCGCAAGCTATTCTTCAACCTGCGTAAAGCCAAGAAGAGCCTAGCGTGGTTCTCTGCGGACGAGGCTCAGGCTGTGGCAAATGACCTGGGTGTTGATGTTGCTGAAGTGCAGCGCATGGAAGGTCGTCTCAGCAGTCGCGATGTGGCATTTGATGCCCCCACCGACAGCGATGATGACGAGCAGAGCTGGCAAGCTCCACAGTACTACCTGGAAGACCAGCGCAGTGACCCCGCTGAAGCGGTGGCCAGTAGTGAGTGGCAGGAAAACAGTCAGCAGGCCTTGTACGGTGCACTGAATGACCTCGACGAGCGCAGCAGGGATATTCTAGCCCAGCGCTGGTTGGCTGAGAATAAAGCCACTTTGCACGAGCTGGCAGACAAGTACGGTGTTTCTGCCGAGCGCATACGGCAGCTTGAGCAAAATGCCATGAAAAAACTGAAGGTGGCCATCGCCGCCTGATTCTTCGGCCCGGTCCCCACAAGGGCACCGGGCCGCGCTACAATTCACCCATGTCTAAACTTTTTGTTTCCCTGGCCGCTGCCAGTGGATTGCTGGCCGTTGTGTTTGGCGCCTTTGGTGCACACGCACTCAAGGGCAAGCTCGACGCCTACGCCCTCGGGGTTTTTGAGACCGCCGTGCAATACCAGTTCTACCATGCCCTGGCACTGCTGGCG
>JABSSV010000277.1 GCA_013213875.1 Lysobacterales bacterium | reverse complement strand
GCTCAATACCCGCCGCGATCAAGTCCGGCAGCTGTGCTGCCAAGGCCGAGTTGTAGCCACCAGGTTTGTAACCGCGTGAGACCAGCCCGTACCAGAGCAAGCCGTTATCAGTGCGGTATTCCAGCGCCACACGACCGCCCCAGAAATCTTCATCGTCGCTGCTGAGTCCCAAACCCGAGCTGTTGTCGGAATATTCCCAGTCACGCTGTTCCCATCTCAGCCCCACCGTCGCGGTCCAGCGCTCGGCCAGCGGCACATCCAGCTGCCCGTAAAGCGCCGCATTGGTGGTGTCATAGCGGCTGGCAAAATCACCCGCAGCAAAGGTATAGGCGCGATTCAGCGTTTGTTGCTGGTCGCGCAAATAAAGTCCACCCACCCAGCGTGTGGAACGATCATCACCACCAGACAGCAGGCGCAAATCCAGCGCCGTGTTCTGATTGCCCCGGGTGTAGGCATCGAAAGAGCTGTACCACCAATCGAAACCCCACAGGTCCGAATCGCAGGGCGTCCCCTCGCAGATACCCGTGTAACTCCAGTCCTCGTCGTAGCTGTACACGGAATCCGCATCAACATGACTGAGCAATGCCTCCAGCGTCCGTCCGCCAGCTAGGGACCAGCGTGTTTTTAGGGCGAGACCGACGCTTTCCAGCTTGTCTTCACCGGGCTGATCCGAGAGCGTAGTGCGCGTATTGTCCAGGGAGAAAGCGTCATAGCCATTGTCTACATCGGTCAGTAACACCGTCAGATCTAAATCCAGCGCTTCACTGGCCTGCCAGTTAAGACGGGTGCGCACGTTGAGTTCATCCACGTTATTCGTGGCCCGGCCCAGATAGAGGTTGTCCTGGTATCCGTCCGAGCGGTTGGACTGCACGGCAACACGCCAGGCCAGATTCTGACCCAGCGGCCCGCCAGCAGCGGCACTCACGCTGATCAGGTCAAGGTTACCCAGCAGCAACTCGGCCTGACCCTGAAAATCCTGCGTCGGTTCCTGGGACACCAGGTTGATCATGCCGGCCAGAGCGTTGGCCCCAAACAGCGTACCCTGCGGGCCGCGCAACACTTCTACCTGGCGCAAGTCCAGCGTACTCGCGACACCACCGATGCCGGTAAAGTCCATGCCGTCGATCAACAGGCCCACGGACGGGTTTACGGGTTCCACAAACTGGCTCCGTTCGCCGATTCCGCGCACCTGGAAAAAACGCCCGCGGGAAGCGCCTGCCGCAAAGTTCACATTGGGCGCCAGATTCAGTAGCTGTTCCAGATGTACCGCACTGCGCTCTTCAATGCGCTGTGCATCAAACACGGTAATGCTGGCCGCCGTGTCCAGCAGAGCGACGGGACGAAATTCCGCCGTGACCAGGACTTCTTCCAGCACCGGGTCATCAGCCTGAGCGCTGCTAATGGCCGCAGCAAGTGCAACTGCTGTGAATTGATATGGTTTCATCGGAGCTCCAGACAGGTTCGGGTCTCCGGGGTTCGAGCGGTGGGGGGCGTTCCTTGGAAGCATCCATCCCTACGCCGGTACTAGCCGGATCAGGTTCAACGGGTTCGCTCGCGCGTCTCAGATCCCGAACATATGTCGGGACCACCCCAGGACAGGTCTTATTATAAACCAGCAGCGCGGGACAAAACGACGTTTTGTCGCGCTTTTTCCTTCGCTTTCAGGTACACTGCGCGCCGCTGGCGCTCCTCCGGTAGCGTACTGGCTTTGACGGATCCCCACGCCCATGGGCGTGTTAGCCATGATCCCACCTACCCAGAACATCGGGCCTGACCGGAACACCCCGCACGGGGTTACAGGCACGATGGGAGATTCCAACATGTCATTTGATTCGCTCGGTCTTGAGACCGATCTGCTGCGCGCTGTGCACGACCAGGGCTACAGCACGGCCACGCCGATTCAGGCGCAGGCTATTCCTCTCGTTCTCGCCGGCCGTGATCTTATGGCCGGTGCGCAGACGGGAACCGGCAAAACCGCCGGTTTTACGCTCCCGATGCTACAGCGCCTGGCGGCCGAACGGCCGCCGCGTCGCGAGCGGCAGGTGCGCGCGCTGGTGCTGACTCCAACACGGGAACTGGCGGCCCAGGTACATGACAGTGTCGTGGCCTACGGTAAACACTTGGAGCTACGTTCCACGGTCATCTTTGGTGGCGTCAACATTCGGCCGCAAATGAAGCGGCTGCGGGGTGGTCTGGATATTCTGGTGGCCACGCCCGGGCGTCTACTGGATCACGCCAGCCAGGGTACGGTTGACCTCTCAGCGGTTGAAATGCTGGTCCTGGACGAAGCCGATCGCATGCTCGATATGGGTTTTATTCATGATATTCGCCGCGTGATTTCACTGCTGCCGAAAAAGACGGAGCGTCAGACGCTATTGTTTTCCGCGACCTTCTCGAAAGAGATTCGCGCCCTGGCCGCTGGCCTGCTGGTCGATCCGGCCCACGTGGAAGCGCCGGGCACCAACCGCACGGCAGATCGCATCAAACAACGCATCATTGCCGTTGATAAGGGGCGGAAGCGCGAGCTCCTGGCACACATGATTGGTGCCGAACGGTGGGAGCAAGTGCTGGTGTTTTGTCGCACCAAACATGGTGCCAATCGTCTGGCCAAGCAGCTGGAGGCTGCCGGTCTGACGGCCGCGGCAATTCACGGCAATAAGAGCCAGGGTGCGCGCACGAAGGCGCTCAAGGGTTTTAAAAGCGGCGCTGTTCGGGTTCTGGTGGCAACAGATATCGCAGCACGCGGGCTGGATATTGACCAGCTGCCGCATGTGGTGAATTTCGATCTGCCAAACGTGGCCGAAGACTACGTGCACCGCATTGGCCGCACGGGTCGCGCCGGTCGCGAGGGCGAAGCCCTGTCGCTGGTGGCCGCGGACGAACGGGGTCTGCTGAAAGCCATTGAGAAGCTGGTGCAGCTGGATTTGACGCCGGAAGTGCTCGCGGGCTACGAGCCCAGCCAGGCCGCCCAACGCGAGGCGGAACGGAATGAACGCGACGGCCAGAAACCCAAGCCCAGAGGCGGCCGTCCCGGACGACATGCCCGTCGCAAGCGCCGGGCGGACCGCGAAGGTGGCCGTTCAAAGAATGAACGGCCCGACAGTGGCGGGTCCACAGGCCCGGCAAATAGAAACGGTGCATCAACGCGCCGGCGGCGCCCGCGACGTGCCGGCCAGGGCCAGGGCGGTCGCCCCCAGCGCTCCGGAAACTCAGGCTGCGGTAACCGCTAGCCAGTCTGGATCAGGCCGCTAACAACTGCTCCAGGGTGGCCTTAAGGCGCTCCACCTCGTCTTCGGTGTTGTAGTGCACAAAGGAACAGCGCAGCACCCCTTCATCCGGGTCAATTTGCAGGCCTTCCATAAGCCGCCAGGCGTAGAAGTTGCCATAGCCGGTGCCAATGCCCTGGGCCGCCAGGGCCTCGCACAAGGCCTGGGGCGAGGTGCCCGTAACCGTCATGGACACGGTTGGGGCACGGTGCTCTGCCTGATCCTGGCCAATCAGATGCAGGCGCGGATGCGATTGCACAAAGTCCAATAAGGGCTGCGTGAGCGCTTTTTCCTGGGCCCTGAGTAACTCATGCACACGGGCGGGCGCCTGCGCCTCATCAGCGCCGGCAAAGTGGTGCCGGTGCAGCGCCTCAAAGTAGTCCACGACGCCGTTAACGGCTGCTACCTGCGCATGATCCGGCCCCGCCGGGGTAAAGCGTGCACTGGGCTTGTCCGCGTTAAAAAAATGGCCCTGATTTGGCAGTCTCTCATTCCACTCCTGGCGCATGGTCATCACGCCAAGATGCGGCCCGTAGACCTTATAAAGTGAAAAGAGATAAATATCCGCACCCAGGCGGGGGACCTGTGGCAAGCCGTGCGGCGCATAGGACACACCATCGACTATGGATAAGGCTCCCGCAGCCCGAATTTTTTGGCACCACTGCGGCACCGGGTTGATGCTGGCCACAACGTTTGAGCAGTGAGTGAAAGCCACCACCCGCGTGCGTTCAGTCATGACCGCATGGAGACCCGCCTCGCTTAGCTCACCGCTGTGCGGATCCACCTGCCACTCCCGTACGGTAAAGCCGGCTTCCGCCAGCCGGTGCAAGGCGCCCACATTGGCCTCATGATCCTGAGCGCTGACCACCACCTCATCACCCGGTTGAAGGTACTGGCGCAGGGCCTGGGCCAGCACATAGGTGTTTTGTGTGGTTGAGGGACCCAGCTGTAGCTCCTGGTCTTTGACACCCAGCCATTGCGCCAGCCGCATACGCGCGCGGCTCATGGCTTCGCCGCCTGCCGTCGAAGGCGCGGAAGGATAATAGGGCTGCATTTTGTTGGCCCGGTAAAAATGCTCCAGCTGCTCGATCACCGCATTGCAGGCATAAGACCCACCGGCATTTTCTGCATGCACGAAGCCTTCCAGCTCCGGATCGCTAAAGGCGGGAAACTGCTGACGTACCCAGTTTGAATCGAGTGTTTGCATGCGCTCTGCTCCTAGCTGCCCAAGCCGGCCAAGGTGATGTATTTCAATTCCACGTACTCGTCGATGCCGTAGCGCGAACCCTCCCGGCCCATACCGGACTCCTTCATACCGCCAAAAGGCGCCAGTTCCGTGGAAAGCACACCGTCATTGATGCACACCATGCCGTATTCCAGAGCCTCAGCGACACGCATGATCCGGCCGATGTCGCGCGCATAAAAATAAGCAGCCAGGCCGTATTCAGTGGCATTGGCCAGGTGTACTACCTCGGCGTCGTCCTGGAAGCGGAATACCGGCGCCAGGGGCCCGAAAATCTCCTCCCGGGCCACCGCCATATCGCCGGTCGCATCGCGCACCACGGTCGGCTCAAAGAATTGGCCCCCCAGCGCATGGCGCTGGCCACCAATGGCGACCTGACCGCCCTTGGCCAGCGCATCTTCCAGCAGTGATTCCACCTTCTCCACCGCCGCATCAGAAATCATGGGTCCAACGGTCACGCCCTCCGCATCACCACGCCCAACCACCAGCTTTTCAACCGCCGCAGTGAATTTTTCCATAAAGGCTTCATACACCCCGTCCTGCACATAAAGCCGGTTGGCACACACACAGGTCTGGCCCGCATTCCGGTACTTGGAAATCATCGCTCCCTGCACCGCCGCATCAATATCCGCATCGTCAAATACGATAAAAGGCGCATTGCCGCCCAGTTCCATGGATACCTTTTTCACGGTGCTCGCACACTGGCGAATCAACTGCTTACCTACCGGAGTGGAGCCAGTAAAGGAAAATTTCCGGACTTCGGCATGTTCCGTCAGCTCACGACCAACCTCGCGCGCCTGCGTGCTGGTCACGATATTAAAGACGCCTGCGGGAATGCCCGCCTCCTCTGCCAGCACGGCCAGCGCCAGTGCCGACAGCGGCGTTTCGGCGGCGGGTTTGATTACCACCGGACAGCCGGCGGCCAACGCTGGCGCCGCCTTGCGGGTGATCATGGCGTTCGGGAAGTTCCAGGGTGTGATACAGGCAACCACACCCACGGGTTGCTTAATAACCATTAAGCGCCGGTCCGGCAGGTGGGTCGGAATCATATCGCCATAGAGCCGTTTGCCTTCCTCGGCAAACCATTCGATGAAACTCGCGCCGTAGAGAATTTCCCCTCCAGATTCTGCCAGCGGTTTGCCCTGTTCGGCGGTCATAAGCGCGGCCAGATCGCTTTTATGCTCCAGGATCAGCTCGTACCAGCGCCGCAGCAATGCGGCCCGGGCTTTGGCAGTCTTTGCACGCCAGGCGGGCCAGGCGGCGGCCGCCGCCTCAATGGCCTGACGAGCCTGGGCCGGGTCACAATCAGCCACCATGGTGAGTTGTTCACCACTGGCAGGGTCAGTAACGGCATAGCCAGCACCGCCGGTTCCATCAACCCATTGGCCATTAATGTAGGCCTGCGCACGTAGCAGGTCGCTTCGGTTCAATTGCATGTTTGGTCCTCCTCCGGGCCGAAATGGTTGCATGCGCCCATCGTCAGGGCTGACGCGCGGCCCTGGCCATCACCACCGTTCCTGTGGCGACACGTTTAGTAAAACGCGAATCATACGCTGAAAACCCCTCGGCACCCGGTTTTAAATGGTCGCTTATTTGCCGATACAAAAAGAGCTGAAAATCGCACCCAGAAGGTCATCCGGCAAAAACGTGCCCGTTATTTCACCCAGCTCCTGCTGGGCCAGACGCAGTTCTTCCGCCAACATGTCAGCCGCCGCATAACCCGCGAGCTGCTCCTGGCCCCGCTGCAAATGCTGCGCCGTGCGCTCCAAAGCATCCAGATGGCGGGCACGGGCGCTGAAGGTGCCGCCATCGGCCTGGGCCAGACCTGACGCGTCGTGCACAAGCCGTACCAGACCCGCCAGCCCCTCATGCTTCGCTGCCGATAACCAGCAGCGGCCTGCCTCGAGTTCAAGCCGTGGCGGCTCTTCGATTAAGTCGGTCTTGTTGTAAACCTCAAGGCACGGAATGTTCGCCGGCACCTCATCGCGCAGGGCCAGCTGGGGTGCCAGTTCCCGGCTCGCGTCTACAACCAGCAAAACCATATCTGATTGTTGCAGGGCGTTCCGGGCCCGGCGCACGCCTTCCTGCTCCACCAGGTCTGTTGCTTCACGCAGGCCGGCCGTATCGGCGATGTGCACCGGCAAACCGTCGAGTGAGATGGTCTCCCTGAGTACGTCACGGGTGGTGCCGGGTATCGCTGTCACAATGGCAGAGTCACGCCCGGCCAAGGCATTGAGCAGACTGGATTTGCCTGCGTTAGGCTGTCCTATCAGCGTGACGGAAACGCCGTTCTTTAGGAGTTGACCGTTACGTGCCTCGCTCTGCAGAGCCTGCAATTGTGCTTGGATATCCTGCAGCCGCTGCGCCACGTCGCTCTCGGCAATAAAGTCGATTTCCTCATCGGGAAAATCCAGCGCCGCCTCAATAAAAACCCTCAGATCTGTCAGCGCCGCCTGCAGCGTATCAACGCGCCGCGAAAAAACGCCCTCCAGAGATCGCTGCGCGGCTCGCGCTGCGTGTTCCGTGCCCGCCGCCACGAGGTCTGCTACCGCTTCAGCCTGAGCAAGATCCAGCTTGTCATTCAGAAAAGCCCGTTCTGAAAACTCCCCCGGGCGCGCCGGGCGTGCGCCCAGCTCAGCCAGTCGGCGACACACCATTTGCGGCACCACATCACCACCATGACCCTGGAGTTCCAGTACATGCTCGCCGGTAAAAGAAGCTGGACCGGGAAAGGCCAGCGCCAGACCGCTATCGATGGTGTCTCCATCGGCACTTTTGAAATGACAGAATTCCGCATAGCGGGGGCGCAGTTTTTTACCGGTAATCTGGGCGCCCAAATCAAGCGCCAGGGGGCCAGATACGCGCACCACCGCTACGCCTCCAACACCCGCTGGTGTGGCTATGGCAAAAATCGTATCGGTGACGGGGGCGCTTACTGGCTCAGACATGAGGGCAGCCTAGCAGGCAAAATCCGCCTTGCAAAACCAACAGCGCCCGACATGTGCCGGGCGCCTGGTGTTTCATACTGAGAGACACAGGGACTCAGGCTTCACGCTCGATTTTTCGTGTGATGTACCACTGCTGAGCCAAGGACAGGCCGGCGTTGGTGGCCCAGTAGAGCACGAGTCCGGCCGGGAAGAAGGCAAACATCACGGAAAACACGATGGGCATGGCCTGCATCATCTTGCGCTGCAAGGGATCCATACCCACCATCGGCGTCAGGCGCTGGGTCGCGATCATAAACACCGCATTGAGTAGGGGCAGAATGAAGTAAGGATCGCGCACAGACAGGTTGTCAATCCACAGGATGAACGGCGCCTGGCGCAGTTCCACCGATTCCAACAGCACCCAGTAAAGCGCGATAAAGATCGGAATCTGCACAAGGATCGGCAGACAACCGCCCAGCGGGTTGACCTTCTCCTCCTTGTACATCTTCATCATAGCCTGGCTTAGAGCCTGCCGGTCATCACCATAGCGTTCCTTCAGCTTCTCCATGCGCGGCTGCAGCTTGCGCATGCGTGCCATGGAGCGATATTGCGCCTCCGTGAGCTTGAAGAACGCCAGTTTGATCAGCACCGTCAGCAACACAATGGCCCAGCCCCAGTTGCCAACCACATCATGGATCTTGGAAAGCAGCCAAAACAGGGGCGCGGAGAAGACCGTGAAAATGCCGTAGTTGACGGTAAGATCCAAACCGGGGGCAATGGCCTCCAATTCATCCTGCAGCTTCGGTCCCACGTAAAGCGTGCTATCAATTTGCTGTTCTGCACCCGGTGCCACGGTTACGGGAGGCGCGACCACCCGGGCGATGGCGCGGGGACCGGAAGCGCTGTTCACCAGCGTGCTGGTGAACTTGGCCTGTTCGGCCTGTGGCGGTATCCAGGCGACAAAGAAATAATGCTGAATCATCGCCAGCCAGCCTTCGCTGGTGGTGAGGTCGTAGGCGTCAGACGACGCTTCATCAAAATCCAGCTTTTCGAGACCATCGGCCGGGCTGTAGAAACCCAGTCCGTCGAAACTGTAACGCTCCGGATTATTAAAACCCGCACCCCCCTCATCACCCGGCGGTGCCTTCTGGAGCTGATCGTAGCGGCTTACAACCCAGGGCGAGCCCGCGGCGTTTTTGATGTCAAAACTGACCGCAATGTCATAGGCGCCGCGTTTGAACTGGAAGCGCTTGACCACCGTACGACCATCGCTGTCGGTCCAGCGCAAGGGCACGACCAAGGTGTCCTGGCCGGCGGCCAATTCATAATCATCGCGCTCGAAAGTGAATGCCGTGGTGTGATTGGGCGCCGCGTCCGTGCTTAGCAGGCCTGATTGCGCCACGTGATAACGACCGGCGCGATCATTCAACAAGTGCACTTTGTCCTCAGGTGTCGACAGTTCAACCGGATAGGACAAGAGCTGCGAGTCCACGACGGTGCCGCCCAGAGGGTCAATGCGAAGCTCCAGAACGTCAGTGCGGACCGTGATGAGGGTTCGCGCTGCCGCTGGCTGCGCCGCCGCAGCGGCTTCGCTGCTGCCGGCGAGCGCGGGCATGGCTGCGTCTGGTGCGGCGCTCATGGCGGGCAAATCTGCCGCATCAGCTATGGAAGGCACAGCGCCATCGGCCGGTACCGGTACCGGCGCCGGCGCCGGCGCAGAAACCGGCGCCGCCGGTTGCGGACCATAGTCCTGCTGCCATTCCACCCAGAGCAGGTAGGCGAGAAACAGCATCATGACGATCAGGATGGGGCGCAGGTTCGCATTAGCCATAGCGGTTAGTTTTCCGTAGATGTGGCTCGCTCAGCGCGGCCATACAAAGAGGTGCTTCGAGCCCAGAGTCTGGACAGGGAATTGAATAAAGTGTCATTGGAACGCGTGGTCGCCTGGTAACGCGGCAGCACCACAAGGTCGCAGGGGCCAGCGTGATTCAACTGTTCCTGGTGCTGTCGAAACGATTCACGGATGATGCGCTTGAGGCGATTACGGCCCGGGGCTTGCTTGCAGACCTTCACGGAGACCGCCATGCCAAGGCGCGACCGGGGTTCAGTGCTGGGTCGAACGAGAATTCGGAACAGACCGTCTTGGGCCACTTTGGGTCGAGCGAAGACGCGACGGAATTCATGCTGTGCAGTCAAACGCACGTCACGGCCGAATTTCATGGTCAACAGAATCCTGGCAGGCGCCGTATCGCGGGAGCTGTTAAGTCGGGCGCCGTGGCGAATACCCGCCGGGCACACTCACTGGCATTCGGTGCAGCCATCATGGCTGCAACCTGATACCTTGTGGGCCTGAGTGGGGGATAGAAACGCTAGCGCCCACTTAAGCTGCAATCTGCCTTAGGCAGAAAGGCGCTTACGGCCTTTGGCGCGACGGGCGTTGATGACTGCACGGCCACCACGGGTCGCCATGCGAGCACGGAAGCCGTGTCGACGGGCGCGTTTCAAACGGCTGGGCTGAAAGGTACGTTTCATTGTTCTTACCTCAAATTCTGTCGTTCTGCGCGCCTGTGGCTGCGCTGGTATCACCGCTCATGTCAACGCTGTTGCCCAGATTGCGGAAATGGTTTCCTCGGGACCGCAGCGCGGTTAACTGACCGATTGTTTTTAACGGACGAAAGCGCCCGACACAAGCGCACCATAATACCGCTTCGAGAGGCTTCAAACAAGCTTGGCGTTTATGTTTTGGTGAGATTCGATAAGAGGTTACAAATCTTCTAGTCAAGTTATCCACAGCGCGCTATGCTGGTCCCGCGTCTCGTCCTGAGGCAGCCGCCGACCCCGACAGGTTCCGGGCGAGCCGCCGACCGGGATCGCCGTTCCGCATGCCAGTGACGCTGGTCTGTCCCTACGGTGCCGTGCTGCAAGCACGATAGTCCCCTACATCGACATAGACCAAAACAATAATGCTGCCCGACCGACTTCAATGGTCACGGGCCCGGTGAAAATTCAGAAACACTGGAAGGGAATGTCTCAAAACAACTGGCAACGCTGTCTGCAACATCTGGAACGTGAGCTTCCTGTTGAAGATATCAACACCTGGATCCGCCCTTTACAGGCGGTATCCGACCGCAACACGACCCGCATTCTGGCCCCCAACGACTATGTTCGGGATCATATCTCCAGACATTATCTGGAACGAATACGCGACATCTATGAACATTTAGGTGCACCGCGGGAATCGGCCATCGTGGAAGTCGGTCAACCAGAGCCGCAACGATCGGCGCCAGTAACCCAGGCGCCAGAACCGGAACCGGTGGCGACCACCGGTCTGGATGCGCGCTATCGTTTTGACAACTTTGTGCGCGGCAATTCCAACGAGCTTGGCTTTGCCGCAGCCCAGCAGGTGGCACAAAAACCCGGGAATGCTTATAACCCCCTGCTGCTGTATGGCGGCACCGGGCTGGGTAAAACCCACTTGCTGCATGCGGCCGGCAACCTGATGCGGGAACGCAACCCTGCGGCCAAGGTCTTGTATTTGCACTCGGAAAAATTTGTCAGCGAGATGATTCAGTCCTTACGGCAGGGGTCTATCGACGCCTTCAAGAAGCACTATCGCTCTGCCGAGGCCTTGCTGATCGATGATATCCAGTTTTTTGCTGGCAAAGATCGAACTCAGGAGGAGTTTTTCCACACCTTCAACGCGCTTCTGGAGGGCAAGCAGCAAATCATCCTCACCTGTGACCGGTACCCGAAAGAGGTGCAGGGGCTGGAGGCGAGATTGCGCTCACGCTTTGGCTGGGGTTTGACCGTAGCCATTGAGCCACCGGACTTCGAAACGCGGGCCGCCATTCTGATGAATAAGGGCCAGGAGCGCGGCATCCGTCTGGAAGAAGGCGTCGCTTTCCTTATTGCCAAGCGCATGCGATCCAACGTGCGGGATCTGGAAGGTGCCCTGAACACGCTCATCGCAAACTCCCGTTTCACGGGCCGCGCCATAACGGAAAACTTCGCGCGCGAAGTGCTGCGCGATCTACTGACCGTGCACGATCGATTAATCACCATCGAAAATATCCAGCGCACCGTGTCGGAATACTACAAACTGCGTGTTGCGGATTTACTGGGTCGTCGGCGCACGCGCATGATTGCACGGCCGCGACAACTGGCTATGGCCCTATCGAAAGAACTGACGGAGCATAGCCTTCCGGAGATCGGTGATGCTTTTGGCGGTCGTGACCATACCACCGTGCTGCATGCCTGTCGTAAAATCGATGAACTGGTAGAAACCGATGGCCGTCTGCGTGAGGACAAGGCCAAGTTACTACGAACGCTTACCGCGTGAGATGCATAAGTTCAGGCATAAGCAGGTGGCAAAGCTGTGGATAAGTTTGGGATGATTTTGGGCCCGTTGTTCATGCACACTTTATCCACACACTTTACTGTCACTAAGCCACAGGCAGATTTTTTATAAGCTATTGATATAGTTGGTGTTTTATAGGTTCTTCATGTTGTACACCGCACCTATTATCATTACTTTTTAAATAAAAAGATTGAAATAAAAGGACCGTCGATGAAATTCAGAATTCAACGTGAGGTTTTCCTGCAGCCACTTAGTCAGGTGGTCGGCGTGGTTGAGCGACGACAGACGTTACCGGTGCTGGCCAACTTTCTGATCGTTGCCCGGGACGGGACTTTGTCGGTTACCGGTACGGATATGGAGGTAGAGCTGGTCGGTTCCGTTGCAGCGGATATCAGTCAGGAAGGTGAGATCACCCTCCCGGCCCGGAAACTGGTTGATATTGTAAAAGCATTGCCCGATGGGTCCACCATTGACGTCGCTGTTCAGGATGAAAAGGCCACCATGCTGGCGGGTAAGAGCCGTTATACATTGGCGACCTTACCGGCATCAGAATTCCCCGCCACTGATCAGGTGGAAACCAATGATGAAATTGTCATCAGTGAGAAGGACCTGAAGCGTCTCATCGATAAGACAGCCTTCGCTATGGCCAACCAGGACGTGCGTTACTACCTCAACGGCATGCTGTTTGACCTCCGTGACGGCCAATTGCGTCTGGTAGCCACCGATGGCCACCGTTTGGCGGTCAGTGATCACAGCGGGGCAGTGAATGTCGCTGGCGAACCGCAGCTCATTGTTCCCCGGAAAGGCGTGTTGGAACTGGCGCGCATGATGTCTGATAGCGACGATGAAGTGGTTCTGGCGCTGGGTCGAAACCATATTCGTTTGGCCAAGTCCGGTATGCGCTTTACCTCAAAACTGATTGACGGCCGCTTTCCTGAATATGAAGCCGTGATCCCTCTGGGGGCCGATAAGCAGGTGCTGGTGGATCGCGATTTGTTTACACACGCGTTGCAGCGAGCGGCGATTTTGTCGAACGAGAAGTATCGTGGTGTTCGTCTTGAAGCGAACGGGAATCTGTTAAAGATTGTGGCGCATAACCCGCAGCATGAAGAGGCTGTGGAAGAAATTGAGGTAGAAACCAACTTTGACGCACTGGCAGTTGGCTTTAACGTAACCTACCTGCTAGACGCGTTGACCGCGCTAGAAACGGACCATGTGTCCCTGGAACTGAAGGACCCCAACAGCAGTTGCCTTGTCAGCGCACCGGATTCAGATTTGAATCGCCACGTTGTTATGCCGCTCAAACTCTAACGCATCGTAAACGATGCGGCTTGGGCCGCTAACCCGTCATGCAAGTCCAGGTACTTAGCATTGAAAACCTCAGGAATATCCGGGCCATGCAGTTGCAGCCCGGGACTTCCGTAAATCTGTTTTATGGCGCTAACGGTGCCGGTAAAACCAGTATCATCGAAGCCTTAGTGGTGCTTGCGAAAGGCCGCAGCTTTCGCAGCGGCAACATATCCAGCCTCATAGGCCCTGAATCATCCGCATTCACCCTGCATAGCCAACTGCGCACAGCGGATGGAACAGAGCATCGTATTGGCTTGCGCCGTGAGCCCCAGGCCTGGACCGGTCGGGTGGATGGCGCGGATCTAAAGCAGCTAAGTGACGCAGCGAAATATTTTCCCCTGGTCCTTGTAGAGCCGACTTCCCACCTGCTTATTAGTGGGGGTCCGGAATTGAGGCGGCGCTTCCTCGACTGGGGAGTGTTTCACGTGAAACATGAATTTCTGGGGACCTGGCGTCGTTATTCGCGGGCCGTAAAGCAACGCAATGCAGCGCTGCGCTCGGGCGATGTGAGTCTGGTGAAAGCGATCGACCCGGAGCTTATACGCAGCGGTATTGCTGTGCATATGGCGCGTGTCGAAGTGACCGAGACCCTGTTTCCCAGAGCGCGTAGCTGCATCGGTGCCTTAAATGCGCAGCTCGCGGACCTTGAAATACGCTACCAATCCGGATGGCGTACGGAGGAATTGGCGGAGGCGCTTGAGGCATCACTGAGCAAGGACCTGGAGCGCGGATTCACCAGCGTCGGCCCCCATCGTGCCGATATTCAGCTCAGGCTGGGGCAGCGGGTGGTGCGCGATCGCTTGTCTCGCGGTGAGCAGAAGTTGCTGGCAACCGCCTTGTTATTGGCTCAGGCCGAGTTTTTGCACGGGGAGGAGCAGGCCCCCGTGTTCTTATTAGATGACCTGGCTTCAGAGTTTGATCAACAGCACTTGCAGGTGGTTACAGAGCGCGCCCTGAGTTTGGGAGCCCAGTTGTTCGTGACCGGCACGGAAGCAAAGCCCTATGCATTTATTGACCCATCACAATGCACCATGTTCCACGTGAAACAGGGGCAGATCGAAGCCCCCTGAATGGCTCGGAAAGCGCTTGAAATCAGAGCTTTAACCCCTACATCATGGTATACTGAAGCGAGATAAAAAAGTGCTTTCGAGCACGACCTAAGACCAGCTTCAAAAAGTGTCTGCCACATCACAAATCAGCGATAACAAATGCAAAGGCCACGGTAGCTCGAGGGGCGGCTTGCGCGTTGTCAGGGATAAGCCATGAGCAGCAAAGACTACGATTCGTCGAATATTAAGGTTCTTAAAGGCCTGGACGCCGTTCGCAAGCGTCCGGGCATGTATATCGGTGACACGGACGACGGCACCGGTCTGCACCACATGATTTTCGAGGTGGTGGATAACTCGGTTGATGAGGCGCTGGCGGGCCACTGCGATCGCATCGAGGTGATCCTGCGCGAAGATGGTTCGGTAAGTGTGAGAGACAACGGTCGTGGCATCCCAGTCGATATGCATAGGGAAGAGGGCCGCTCCGCTGCTGAGGTGATCATGACCGTGCTGCACGCTGGCGGTAAGTTCGACGATAACTCCTACAAGGTGTCAGGTGGTTTGCATGGTGTCGGTGTCTCGGTGGTAAACGCGCTGTCAGAGACTCTGGATCTTGTGATTCAGCGTGAGGGCAAGGAATGGCGCCAGCGCTATCACATGGGCGTGCCCGAGGCTGCGCTTGCGGCGGTGGGAGACAGTGAAAAAACCGGTACCGAAATTCGTTTCCTACCCAGTACGGAGATTTTTTCCGATACGGTATTTAATTATGACGTGCTGGCTAAAAGGCTGCGCGAACTCAGCTTCCTTAACAGTGGTGTGCGCATTGAATTGCGTGACGAGCGCAGTGGCGAAGAGCAGGTCTTCGAATATGAGGGCGGTATTCGCTCATTCGTAGAGCACCTGGCACGTAAGAAAACCCCGCTACACCCAACCGTCATGCACTTTCGGGGTGAGGCTAGCGATGTGGGTGTGGAGGTTTCCCTACAGTGGACCGATGCCTATC
>JABSSV010000276.1 GCA_013213875.1 Lysobacterales bacterium | reverse complement strand
TGTGGCGGGAGGCTTGAAACCATAGCCTGTGGCGTCCCGGAACAGGCAGGCCAGACCCATGAGCTTGGGCACGTAGCCGCGCGTTTCCTTGGGCAGCCGGATGCTCCAGTAATCCCCCGGTTTGCCGGCCGCCAGGTTGCGCTTGACCGACCGGCCCACGCGTCCCTCGCCGGCGTTGTATGCGGCCAGGGCCAGCAGCCAGTCGCCATCAAAAAAACCTTCCAGGTACTGCAGGTAGTCGAGAGCGGCGTCCGTAGCGGCCCAGACATCGCGCCGGCCGTCATACCAGGCATTTTGCACTAGGCCATACTGGCGGCCCGTAGAGGCCAGAAACTGCCAGGCGCCTAGTGCGCGGCCGGAAGAATAGGCAAAGGGATCATAGGCGGACTCTACGATGGGCAGCAGCGCCAGTTCGGCGGGCATATCGCGTCGTTCCAGTTCGTCCAGGATCATCCACAGCCAGGGCTCGGCCCGCTTGAGCACGCGCGCCATATACTTGGGATGCTCCGCGTACCACTCCGCCCAACGCAGCGCTTCTGGCCGGTCGCTGCATTCAGGCAGACCGAAGTGGTGCACCATGCGCGCATAGATATCGGCGTGCTGCATGCTCGCCGGATCCCCTGCGTTGCCATCCTCCGCGGGTGTCAGCAAGTGCTCGTCCACGGTAGCCGTATGGCTGCGTTCCGGCAGCGGCGTCGCCTCTGGCGCGGTCGCAGCCCCAGATACAGCGCTGTTTGGCTGGGTGCCCATGCTGGCACATCCACTGAGGACCAGCAGTGACAGGGGAACAAATAGACGATAGGACATGGGCGTTTTGGGTGGCTTTTTCTGCGCCGTATTATGGCCAATTCTTGCCGGTTTTCAAAGTTTTGGAGCGACTAAGGGCGGCCCGTATCCGACTAGCTTCGGTCTTTCCAGGCGCGCAGGGTGGCCATGGTACTGCTGCCGGCCCGGGCGCGCTGGTCCTGTTCCTGTGCGGCTGCGACCACGGCAGGCTCCCGGGTGCGAAGAAAGGGATTGGTCGCCAGTTCAGCGCCCAGGGTGCTGGGAAGCGTGCGCTGGCCTCCGCTCCGCAGCGCCTTCACCTCCGCGTAGCGCGCCTGCAGTGCGGTGTTGTCGGGCTCCACGGCGAGGGCAAATTGACAATTGGATTCCGTATATTCGTGGCCGCAATAGACGGCCGTCTGCGCCGGCAGTTGGCGTAGCTTGTCCATGGCCAGCTGCATCTGTTCCGGAGTGCCTTCAAAAAATCGTCCGCAACCAACGGAAAACAGCGTGTCACCGGAGAACAGCAGTCCATGTCCGTGGAAGGCGATGTGACTCCGCGTGTGGGCCGGTACGTCCAGCACCTCAAAGTGCAAATCCAGCTCGGGCAAGGACACCCGATCACCTTCATGGCAGGCCTGATTCCAGTCTCCCAGGCGTTCGTCATCGGGACCATACACTCGGGCCTGATAATGTCGCAGCAGGTCGGGAACGCCGCCCGCGTGGTCCCAGTGGTGGTGCGTGATTAGAATCGTGCGCAATTCGAGACCACGGTCTGACAGGGCCTGCAGCACGGGATCAGCATCACCTGGGTCGACCACGGCCGCGTGCTTGCCGCCGCGGTGCAACAGCCAGATGTAGTTGTCGTCGAAGGCGGGAATGGCGTCTATTTCCAGGGCGTGGCTGGTCTTGTTCTGACTCATGATTGGCTGTGCCTGTGGATTTTTCCGGACTGTTGCTAGCGCTGCTTGAGCGGTCTTGGGTACAGGCCTTATGCTTACCGCTGGCTGCAGCCAAGTCAAACACCAGGCGACTGAAATGAACCTTGCGGAATCCATGCCGGCCAGCGCTGACGACTGGCATCTTGCCGAACTGACGCAAGCCCTGCGCACGCCGGCCGTGGGTCGGGCCATGGTCTTGAGTGAGCGGCCGGAAGCGTTGGCCGCTCTGGGCATTAGCGATCGCTGTTCGGTTCGCACCAGCGCCGATGAGGCGGCGGTCTGGCAGTCGCTGCGCTGCCAGCATCAGGCGCTGCCCGTGCAAGCCGGATCGCTGGACCTGCTGGTGTTACATGAGGTGCTCGATGGTGATCAACCGGAACTGATCGCTGCGGCGCGCCATTGCCTGCGGGCCGGAGGTCGTCTCCTGATCCTCGCGCACGGGTGTCTGAGCCCCGGGCGCTGGCGGTCCGCAGGGCGTGATTGCCCGCGGGTGCGTTTAGGCCCGCTGCGGCACCGGTTGGCGCAGTTTGGTTTTGAGTCGCGCCGGTGGCATGGCCGGAGCATCGGTGGCCTTAGCGGGGCCTTGCAGCAGGACTGGCAGCAGCCATTTTTACCCCTGTGTGAGTATTTGTTGGTGGACGCGCGCCGCCGCGCTGCCCCGCCCAACGTGCGTCTGGTGCGCTTCACCCGTCCCAAGGTGGCGGTAGGTGCCGGTACAGCGCTGGACGGTATGAGTCGAGAATCGGTGCTATGAAACGTGTGGAGATGTACACGGATGGTGCCTGTAGTGGCAACCCCGGTCCCGGTGGCTGGGGGGCGCTGTTGCTGTTCGGGAAGCACCGGCGTGAACTGAAAGGTGGTGAGGCCAACACCACCAACAATCGCATGGAATTGATGGCGGTTATTGAGGGCATGAAGGCGCTGAAGCGGCGCGTACCCGTCACCATCTACACGGACTCAACCTATGTCATGAAGGGCATCACCGAGTGGATTGAAGGCTGGAAGGCCCGCGGCTGGAAGACCGCCGCCAAGGCGCCGGTAAAGAATGTGGATTTGTGGACC
The DNA here is from genome assembly GCA_013213875.1 of Lysobacterales bacterium. Classification (GTDB taxonomy): domain Bacteria; phylum Pseudomonadota; class Gammaproteobacteria; order Xanthomonadales; family SZUA-36; genus Marinihelvus. The sequence goes on along the minus strand of JABSSV010000276.1, from coordinate 751 downwards.
GAGCTGGATGCCGTGCTCGCCGGGCACGATGTGCATTGGCAGTGGGTGAAAGGTCATTCGGGAAATGAAGGCAATGAAACCGCCGATGCTCTGGCAAGGGCGGGCATCCCCAAACCCTAGGATAGCGCGCGAGCGCGACGAAAAATAAGCGGAAGCAGCATGCGACAGATTGTTTTGGATACGGAGACCACGGGGCTGGAGCCGGAACGCGGTCACCGCATTATTGAAGTGGGCGCAGTGGAACTGGTTGACCGCCGCCTGACCGGCCGCAATTTTCACAAATACATCAATCCGGAGGGTAAGGAGGTCGATGCGGGGGCCCTGCAGGTGCATGGCATCAGCAACGAGTTCCTGGCGGACAAGCCCAGCTTCAGGGACGTGGCGCAGGAATTTTCAGACTATGCGGCCGGTGCGGAACTGATTATCCATAACGCGCCTTTCGATCTGGGGTTCCTGGATTACGAATATTCCCTGCTGCCCGGAGCACACGGCGCGGAACGCTGGAGCGCCGCCTACACGATCATTGATACCTTGCTGATGGCCCGGGACCTGCATCCGGGTCAGCGCAATAGTCTGGACGCCCTCTGTAAGCGCTACGAAGTCGATAACACCAGCCGTACGCTGCATGGCGCATTGCTGGACTCGGAGATTCTGGCCGAAGTGTATCTGGCCATGACCGGCGGTCAAACGGATCTTGGTTTGACGCTGGATGCGAGCGCCGCGGCGGATGCGGAGGACGAACTGCTGCTGG
>JABSSV010000275.1 GCA_013213875.1 Lysobacterales bacterium | reverse complement strand
GCGGGGCCTGACCGCACCCGAGGAAATGCCGGTGCAGGCGCTGGAACTCAGCGAGGACGGTCTGCCACAGTCCTTTCAACAGGCGGGATGGCAGCTGAGCTATGAGCGTTACAGCGACGACCAGCCGGCGCCGCTGCCCACACGCCTGCTGGCTCGGCGCGACGACGTAACGGTCCGGCTGGCCATCAGCCGCTGGCAGATCGGCGAGGAACGCTAGGCCATGCTGCGGTTGCCGGCACCGGCAAAGCTCAACCTGTTCCTGCGCATCACCGGCCGTCGCGCCGATGGCTACCATGAGTTGCAGACGCTGTTTCAGTTACTTGACTGGGGTGATGAGCTGGAGTTGCACGGGCTTGAGAAAGGTCGCCTGGAGCGCGCCGGTCACGTGCCTGGCGTGCCAGCGGAGGCCGACCTGTCACTACGGGCTGCCCGCCTGTTGCAGGAGCGGGCGCAGGCTCTGGGCAGGCCCTGGGCGGGTGCACGTATTACGCTGCACAAAGCCATCCCCCTGGGCAGCGGCCTCGGCGGCGCCAGCAGCGATGCGGCGACGGTGCTGCTGGGTCTTAATGCGTTGTGGGGCAGCGGTTTCTCGCGGGCGGAACTGACGGCGCTTGGGGCGCGGTTAGGCGCCGATGTGCCGGTTTTTGTGCAAGGCGACAGCGCTTGGGCTGAGGGTGTGGGTGAGCGCCTAAGCCCTCTGGCGCTGGGAGAGCGCCATTACGTGCTGCTGCTGCCGGGTGCGGGTCTTGCCACCCGGGAGATGTTTGCTGACCCTGAGTTGCGACGGGACGCGGCGCCCTGGTCCATGGCGTTGCCGGAAGCGCTGCCGGCGCTTGAGAACGACTTTTTACCGCTGGCCTTGAAGCGCTCAGAGGTCCTTCGCGATGCCTTCAAAGCCCTGCAATCACTGGGCCCCGCGCGCATGAGTGGCAGTGGCAGCACCCTGTTTTTGGAAGCAATGAACGAAACTCATGCAAATGAGCTCACCACGGCGCTAAAAAATAATTATAATGTGCGCGCTGTCAGAGGCGTGGACCGTTCACCGGTGTATGGGGCTCTGGCAGCACAGACGCTGAGTATGTAACCGTTGGGACGTCGCCAAGCTGGTTAAGGCACGGGGTTTTGATCCCCGCATTCGCAGGTTCGAGTCCTGCCGTCCCAGCCAACTCACAGGAAAATAAGAACGGTGGCCACTCCCTCCTTGATGATCTTTTCCGGCAACGCGCATCCCGCGTTGGCGCACGATATCGCCCATCACCTCGGCCTGCCCATGGGTAAAGCCAATGTCGGACGCTTCAGCGACGGCGAGGTCATGGTGGAAATCATGGAGAACATTCGCGGTCGCGACTGTTATGTGGTGCAACCGACCTGCGCGCCTACCGCCGACAATTTCATGGAGCTGTTGGTTATGGTCGACGCCCTGAAGCGCGCTTCCGCGGCGCGCGTCACGGCCGTGGTGCCTTATTTTGGATATGCCCGTCAGGACCGGCGCCCGCGCTCCGCCCGCGTGCCGATTACGGCCAAGGTTGCGGCCACCATGATTGGTGCCGTGGGTACGGATCGGCTGGTCACCATCGACCTGCACGCGGATCAGATTCAGGGCTTCTTTGATGTACCGGTCGACAATGTCTACGCCTCGCCGCTAACGCTGGCAGACATCTGGCAGCGCCAGTCCCAGCCATT
>JABSSV010000274.1 GCA_013213875.1 Lysobacterales bacterium | reverse complement strand
GGTCGGTTGTAGGTTGAGACGTGGCCCTTCGCCTTTAAATACGCTTGTTGAATCCCCACGTGCATGGATGAGCAAGGCGTCGCCCGGCGGCGGTTTTTTCGGTTAAAATGTCGATGCGGTCCGCCGGCTCTGCTGCGGCGTTTATTGGACCGGGGATCGATGACCAGGCTCGGCTGGCTATCGACACCAGACTGCGCGAAAGTGGCGGAATTGGTAGACGCGCTGGATTTAGGTTCCAGTGGGGCAACCCGTGGGAGTTCGAGTCTCCCCTTTCGCACCATATACCGCCGATGCGGAGTGCATTCCGCGTCGCATCAGGCCCACCACAGCGGTGGGCCATAACTAAGGAAAACAGATTCATGCAAGTAACGGTTGAGAACTCGGGCGGGCTTCAGCGTCGTCTGACGGTCCAGGTACCCGCAGAGGAAGTGCAGGGCAAGATCGACGCGCGTTTGAAGGAGATCGGCAAGACGGCGCGCATGAAAGGCTTCCGTCCCGGCCGTATTCCCATGACAGTGCTCAAGCAGCGCTACGGCGGATCCGTGCGCAACGAAGTGCTGTCCCAGACCATGCAGTCCAGCCTGGCCGAAGCCATCGCCCAGGAAAAAATTCAACCGGCAGGCAACCCGGTGATTGAGTCCGTACCGGATTTGAACGGCACCGATGAGCTCAGCTTTACCGCTTTGATTGAGGTATATCCGGAATTCGACAAGATCGATGTTTCAGCGCTGGAGCTGACCGCGCCGCAGACGGAAGTGTCAGACGACGACGTGAGTAACATGTTGCAGACCCTGCGCGAGCAACGTCAGAGCTGGGAGGAAGTCGAGCGGAAGGCGGAAAAGGGTGATCAGGTGCTGTTTGAGTATGCCGCTGAAAATGAAGCTGGGCGGGTGCCAGAAGAAGGCATGACCCTGCTTGCGGTGCCCTTTGGTACCTCTGGCTTTGATGCGCTGGAAGATCTGCTCGGCGGCCTGGCGCCGGGAGAGACTGGGGAAGCAGACCTTACTTTCCCGGAGGACTTTTCTGCCAACCAGCTCGCGGGTAAGGAAGCCAAGGTCAGCGTCAAGGTCAATAGCGTTCGGGAATCGTCCATGCCGGAATTGGACGAAGCGTTTATCCGGTCCTTCGGTGTTGAGTCGGGCGCACTTGAGGATATGCAGAGCGAGGTTCGCAACAATCTCGAGCGTGAGCTTACCGGCGCACGGCTCACCTATCTGAAAACTCAGTTGGTCAAGCGCCTGCTGGATGCCCATGCTGAACTTGAGGTGCCTGAGTCGCTGATTCAGCAGGAAGCGGCACAGCTTCAGGCCATGGCGGCACAGCGCCAGGGTAAGCAGGCTGACCCCGCAGAAGCAGCCGCTTTTGAAGAGCCGGCGCGACAGCGCGTTAGGGCCGGACTTTTGATGGGTGAAATTGCCCGTCAAAACGATATTGCCGTTGACGGCGCCAAGGTACGTCAGGCCATTGAGATGGTTGCCAGCACCTACGAGCAGGCGGACGAGGTGGTGCAAATGTATTACAACAACCCTGACATGCTGCGGGCCATTGAATCATCTGTGCTTGAAGAGCAGGTGGTGGAATGGGCGCTGGAGCATGCTTCGGTTAGCTCTCAGGATATGGTCTTTACGGATTTGATTAATGCTGCCGCCGAATCTCGG
>JABSSV010000273.1 GCA_013213875.1 Lysobacterales bacterium | reverse complement strand
GCTAACAGGCTGGGACCAGCCCTGGTCCGTTTGGCGAATCAGCCTGATGTCCCGGATTTCGTCCTCGCTGCGGTCACGGTAAGCAATGACCACGCCGCTGTTCGTGCGCGCCGCTGCGGTGCCGCAGCAATCGCAGACCCGCGCATCGAGCAGGGCGCTCCGAACGAACTCCCCGGATGCGTTCAGCTGTGCCGTGCGCAGGGTCATGGCGCCCGTGCCATGATGTTGATGTCCACCGTCTACGGGGGCTGGCTGAGTCTCACGCCCGTCCAGCCATACAAGCCCAAGCTGATCAGGACCGGCGCTGAAGGTGCTGACAAAGCCGTGCTCGGTGAGCGTGCCGTCATCATGAGGCGCAGCCGGCTGAGACCAGTTGAGCCCCTGATCGTCGCTGATGGACACCATCACATCATAGGCAAAGGTGCCCTGGCCGGAGCGCTGCAGCCAGTGGGCAAGATAGCGACCGTTGGGCAGTACCCGCAGGCCCGGTGTGTCTGCCCAGTTGACAAACAGGCGCTCGTGTTCGATCACGGTCTGCGCGCGGCCAAAATGGTCGCCTTCAAGGCGTGCAAAGCGCAGCTGATGGCCGCGTTCCGACTTCTCGATCCAGCTTAGTAGCGCCCGCTGCTCATGGTCCAAGGTCAGTCGCGGCGCAATGCTTGCCGTGGCTGCCGGCGTGGTGACGGACGCAAGCTCCAACGCCAGAGCTTGCGTGGACCATGGCAGCGTCAGAAAAGCGCCTAAAAGATTCCATTTCATGAACAAATTATGCCGCCTTCTGCGGGCTGCGTGGGCGCTTTTGATCACCCGCAGCGGTATTTGTTGCTCTGCACCCTGCGCTGTGTCGCACAGATCCAGCCGAGATGCTGAGCCTCTCCTATACTCAGAAGACGTGGTTGCAGGGCAGCGCTTGCGCTGTTCCTTTTCGTGGTCGGTATGGTGTCGGCCACAGCTTATGCATCTTGGGAGGAGCAATGAACAGGAAAACTGTATCAGTGCTGGCGGCGCTATGGTTGGTGTTGCCGGTGACATCCGTATTTGGGTCGGGCGCGGCCAAATCGAATCAGTTCTGGTGGCCGGAGCGGCTTGATCTCTCGCCATTACGACAGCAATCTGCCGCCTCCAGTCCCCTGGCGGCTGATTTTGACTACGCGCAAGCGTTTGCGTCCCTCGATCTGGATGAAGTCAAAGGCGACATTGAAGCCATATTGACCCAGTCACAGGACTGGTGGCCCGCGGACTATGGTCACTACGGACCCTTCTTTATTCGTATGGCCTGGCACAGCGCGGGCACCTACCGCACCGCCGACGGCCGCGGTGGTGCTGCGGGTGGTCAGCTACGCTTCGAGCCACTCAATAGCTGGCCGGACAATACGAATCTGGACAAGGCGCGTCGCTTGCTGTGGCCAGTAAAGCAGAAGTATGGCAGCAAGTTATCCTGGGCCGACCTTATGGTCTTGACCGGCAATGTGGCGATGGAGTCCATGGGCTTTAAGACCTATGGCTTTGCCGGTGGGCGTGAGGATGACTGGGAGGCCGACCTGGTCTATTGGGGGCCGGAAAACGAATTTCTTGCCGATGAGCGCTACAGCGGTGAGCGCAAGCTGGCGAAGCCACTGGCAGCGGTTCAGATGGGTCTGATTTATGTGAATCCGGAAGGGCCTAATGGCAATCCCGACCCGCTGGCGGCAGCGCAGGATATCCGTGAGACCTTCGGGCGCATGGCCATGAATGATGCAGAGACAGCCGCTCTCATCGCTGGCGGACACACCTTTGGCAAGGCCCACGGTGCGCGCAAGCCCACGGGCTGTCTCGGCCCTGAACCGGCAGCCGCTGTCGTGGAACAACAGGGTTTTGGCTGGCGTAACGAATGCGGTAATGGCTCTGGTGCGGATACGATCACCAGTGGTCTTGAGGGTGCCTGGACGGCGGCGCCGGTAACCTGGACCCACCAGTACCTGACCAATCTTTATGCCTTTGATTGGCAGCAGAGTCGCAGCCCTGCCGGTGCCATTCAGTGGGTGCCTACCGATGCGGCGGCAGCCATGCTCGTGCCTGACGCGCACGATCCGGACAAGCGCCATGCGCCGATCATGTTCACCACCGATCTCGCGCTGCGCTTCGATCCTGCCTACGGTGAGATCACGCGTCGCTGGCTGGACCATCCAGCCGAGTTTGAAGATGCCTTTGCACGGGCCTGGTTCAAGCTAACCCATCGTGACATGGGGCCACGGGCGCGCTATGTGGCGGCAGACCTGCCTGCTGAGGATCTGATCTGGCAAGATCCGGTGCCGGCGGTAGATTTCGAGCTCATAGACGCGGCCGCGGTGGCCGATCTGAAGGCGCGCATTATCGCCGCTGAGCTCAGTGTGCAGGAACTGGTGCGCACGGCCTGGTCATCAGCCTCCAGCTTCCGGGGCACCGATATGCGTGGTGGTGCCAATGGCGCGCGCATCCGGCTGGCACCCCAGGCGGACTGGGAAGCCAACAACCCGGATGAATTGACCCGGGTACTGAAGGTGCTGGAAGGCATTCAGGCCGACTTCAATGGCGCTCAGGATGGTCAGATGCGTGTGTCCCTGGCGGATCTGATCGTGCTGGGGGGCGCTGCAGCCCTGGAGCAGGCGGCGGAGGGCGCCGGCTATGAGCTGACCGTGCCTTTTGCACCAGGACGCACCGATGCCAGCCAGGCGCAGACTGATGTGCAGTCTTTCGCCGTACTCGAACCGAGAGCCGATGGTTTCCGTAACTACTTCAGCGAGGGTAACAGCCGGTCTCCCGCCGAGCTGCTGGTAGACCGGGCATCCCTGCTGACGCTGACGGTGCCGGAGATGACCGTCCTGGTGGGTGGTCTGCGTGCGCTGGATGCCAATGCCGGGGGCCTTGAGCACGGCGTCTTTACTGATCGACCGGGCACGCTCAGCAACGATTTCTTTGTCAACCTGCTGAGCATGGACACGGCCTGGAGCAAGGCGGCTACGCCAGGCGTGTACGAAGGCCGGGATCGGGCCAGCGGTGCCTTGCAGTGGACAGCGACGCCGGTGGATCTGATCTTCGGCTCCCATGCCGAGCTGCGGGCTATCGCTGAGGTCTACGGCGCCAGTGATGGCGAACAGAAGTTCATGCGTGATTTTGTGGC
>JABSSV010000272.1 GCA_013213875.1 Lysobacterales bacterium | reverse complement strand
GAACCAGCGATGACTGGCCGCACCGAGGTTGGGCACCAGACCCGTGTCGGTGGTGCCGTCTTCAAAAGTGAACCAACTGATAAACAGCTGACCGATCTCCGGAAACACATTGATAAAGAAACCCTGGCCGTCGGTTTCCTGGTTGTACCAGGCATCGTTAAGGCCCGCGTTGATGTCAAAGTCGGACAGCTCGGAAATGGAAACCAGCAGGAAATTATCCGCCGTGACGGCTTGGCCACCGCCATTGAAGTTACGCAGCGGTATTTCGGAAAATGGGGGTTGAAAACGCCAAGTCTGCACGGCTTCAATCGCATCCAGCACGTCGTAGTCCGCTTCCCGCACGCGACCAAAGACCGTAAAACCACCGTTCTGATTGTCCAGATTGGTGCTGTTATCCGCGAGATTGATAAACCAGCCGCTGGTGGCGCTGTCCGGATTCCCGCCCAGCTTGGCCATGGCAATGGTGCCCCGCACATTGGATGCGCCGAACTCGTTGCGAACCGGCGGTCCGGTTTCCACGTCAGCAATTTGTCCTTCGCCGGTCACAGCGTAGCTGCCACTTTGAAAAATAAAAGTGGGAACACTGCGGTGAATCAGATTCTTGTCATAGGCCCCATCGCGCACATAGCCCATAAAATTGGCGACCGTCAGCGGCGTGGCGTTTTCCGTGAGGTCCACTTCAATCAGGCCGAAAGCGGTATTAATGACCACCTCGGTAGCGCGGCTGGACAGCGGTGCGGCGAGGCAGGCAACAAAAGCCACCGCGAAAGCGGCGCAGCGAAAAGTCTTGTGGAACATAGGGACGAACCTGAACATTTTTTAACACCCGCTATTCTCGCAGCAATCAACCATGCAGGGAAGTCGCTGCGGGCGGGTAGGGGCACATTGCAGGAATGGTCGGTCGCGCTATTCTCTGCCTTTACCAGAGGTGCTTACCAATGACCCGACCCGCCTATATTCTTACCGCCAGCTGTACCGATACGGTTGGCGTGGTAGCCGCCGCCACGGGCTTTATGGCCGCGCGCGGTGCGCTGATCACGGAAATGTCCCACTATGTGGATGAGGAAGCGCAGACATCGTTTCTGCGCCTGGCCTTTGAAGACGACGCGGAGGGCCCAGATGCCGCGCAGGAGCTCAGCGACGCATTCCGCAGCGAGGTGGCACGTCGTTTCGGCATGCGCTTCGCCGTGCATGACAAAAGCCGCAAGATCCGCACGCTGATCGCCTGCTCCCGTCAGAGCCACTGCCTCAATGCGCTCCTGCATCGCTGGGCCGGTGGCCATCTGCCGATTGAGATTACCGGCGTGGTGTCCAATCATGAGGACCAGCGCTCCCTGGTCGAGTGGCACCAGCTGCCCTTCCATCACTTCCCCATTGAGCCCGGCAAGAAACCGGAGCAGGAAGCGAAAATTCTGGCCCTGTTTGAAGAAACCGAGTCCGAACTGCTGGTACTGGCACGTTACATGCAGATTCTTACGCCCCATGCTTGCGCGCTACTGCAGGGGCGCGCCATCAATATCCACCATTCCTTCCTGCCCGGCTTTAAAGGCGCACGCCCCTACTACCAGGCCTTTGAGCGCGGGGTGAAGCTGATCGGCGCCACGGCCCACTACGTCACGCTGGATCTTGATGAGGGGCCCATTATCGAGCAGGACGTAGGCCGCGTTGACCACAGCATGCCCGCCAAGGAACTGGAGCGACTGGGTCAGGACATCGAAAGCACGGTACTGAACCGCGCCGTGCGCTGGCATGCGGAGCACCGGGTATTTGTGAATGGCAACCGCACGGTACTTTTGCAGCACTAACAAAAACGCCGGCCCTGAGGCCGGCGTTGCATGACGTTATGAGCCGCTGTGACCTAACGCTGCAGTTTCTTGCGCAGCTGTTCCAGTGCCTGCAGCTGGGCCATGGCGTTGGCCAGCTTGGCCTGGGCCTCGGCCACTTCCATCGCCTCGGTGCGATCAGCCAGTTCCCGTTCCGCCTCTTCGCGCGCTTTCTCAGCCGCCGCCGCGTCGATGTCTTCGCCGCGCATGGCCGTATCAGCGAGCACGGTCACAATATGCGGCTGCACCTCGATGATGCCACCACCGCAGAAGAAGAACTGCTCTTCGCCGGCGCTGTCGACCACGCGCACCGGGCCGGGCTTGAGCTGGGTGATCAGCGGTGTGTGGCGGGCGTAAATGCCGAGCTCGCCGGACACACCGGTCGCGAACACCTGCATGGCCTCGCCGGACCAGATCTCGTTCTGCGCCGAGACGATGTCACACTGAATGGTTTTGCTCATGTCTGCTTACCGTTTGCTGCGGGGCACCCTGCGGTGCCCGCGCGATCAGCGACCTCAGGCCGCTTTCTCTTCCATGGACTGCGCTTTTTCCACCGCTTCCTCGATGCCGCCAACCATGTAGAAGGCCTGCTCGGGGAGGTGATCGTAGTCGCCGTCGATGATGCCTTTGAACGCACGAATCGTGTCTTTCAGGCTCACGTATTTACCCGGCGCACCGGTGAAGGTCTCCGCCACGAAGAAGGGCTGCGACAGGAAGCGCTGTACCTTACGGGCACGGGCCACGGTGGCCTTGTCGTCTTCTGACAGTTCGTCCATGCCGAGAATCGCGATGATGTCCTTCAGCTCTTTATAGCGCTGCAGTACACCCTGTACCGCCCGCGCTACTTCGTAGTGCTCGACACCGATCAGGTTCGGATCCAGCAGACGCGAGGTGGAGTCCAGCGGGTCCACAGCCGGGTAGATACCCTGCTCGGCAATGCTACGGGACAGTACCAGCGTGGCGTCAAGGTGCGCAAAGGTGGTTGCCGGAGACGGGTCCGTCAAGTCATCCGCAGGTACGTACACAGCCTGGAAGGACGTGATGGAGCCGGTCTTGGTGGTGGTGATACGCTCTTGCAACAGGCCCATTTCCAGAGCCAGCGTGGGCTGATAGCCCACCGCCGAGGGCATACGACCCAGCAGCGCGGATACTTCCGTTCCCGCCAGCGTGTAACGATAGATGTTGTCGATGAACATCAATACGTCACGGCCTTCGTCACGGAACTCTTCCGCCATGGTCAGGCCGGTCAGGGCCACGCGCAGGCGGTTACCGGGCGGCTCGTTCATCTGGCCGTAAACCAGTGCCACCTTGGACAGTACGTCCGCTTCCTTCATCTCGTGGTAGAAGTCGTTCCCCTCACGGGTACGTTCGCCCACGCCGGCAAACACGGAGTAGCCTGAGTGCTCGATAGCGATGTTTCGGATCAGCTCCATGAGCGTTACGGTCTTGCCCACGCCGGCGCCGCCGAAGAGGCCAACCTTACCGCCCTTGGCGATCGGCATGATCAGGTCGATTACCTTAATGCCCGTTTCCAGGATGTCATTACCACCCGCCTGGTCTTCATAGGAAGGCGGCTTGCGGTGAATCGGCATGGTTTTCTCAGCACCGATCGGGCCTGCTTCGTCAATCGGCCGACCCAGCACGTCCATGACGCGACCGAGGGTCTTTTCACCCACGGGCACGGAGATGGCCGCGCCGGTGTTGCTGACCGGGATACCGCGCTTCAAACCGTCGGTGGAACCCAGTGCGATGGTACGCACCACGCCGTCGCCCAGCTGCTGCTGCACTTCCAGCGTAATTTCCGTGTTGTCCACCGTCAGGGCGTCGTAGACCTTCGGCATGGCGTCGCGCGCGAACTCGACGTCCACGACCGCGCCAATAACCTGCACAATTGATCCAGCACTCATAGCTTTTTCCTGTTTCACACTGCGGCAAACTGCCGCGATTTAATTCAAACTCGTATCAGACGGCCGCTGCGCCGCTTACAATCTCGGAGATTTCCTGCGTGATCGCTGCCTGGCGAGCCTTGTTATAGGCCAGTCGCAGGTCATCAATCAGGTCACTGGCATTGTCCGTAGCGTTCTTCATGGCGATCATGCGTGCCGCATGCTCGGAGGCCAGGTTCTCAAGCACTGCCTGATAAACCAGGGACTCGATGTAACGCACCAGCACCGTATCCAGCAGCGTTTCCGCGTCCGGCTCGTAGAGGTAATCCCATACGTCTGCCACGCCTTCATCTTCCGTTGCCGGCAAAGGCAGCAGCTGTTCCACCGTTGGCTTCTGCGCCATGGTGTTGATGAAATCGTTATAGGCCAGGTAGACCTCGTCTACTTCCTGCTCGCGATAGGCATCCAGCACGATCTTGATGGATCCGATCAGATCTTCGATCTGCGGTTTCTCACCGAGGTCCGTGGTGCTGGCCGCGATGTCCACCTTGATGCTTTTGAAGTAGGCCGCAGCCTTCTTGCCCAGCGTCACCAGGGACACCTCGGCACCTCTGGCCTGGGTTTCACCCATGTGGTTGAGCACCTGCTTGAACAGGTTGGTGTTCAGTCCACCACACAGACCACGGTCCGTGGACACCACAATGTAGCCAACCTTCTTCACCTTCTCACCGTGCGAGACGGTGAAGGGATGCCGGTATTCCGGATTCGCCTTGCCCAGGTGGCTGATGATGCGTCGCATCATCCGCGCGTAGGGCCGCGTGGCGTTCATCAGGTCCTGCGATTTGCGGATCTTGCTGGCCGAGACCATTTCCAGCGCCGAGGTCACCTTTTTGGTGTTCTCAACACTCTTGATCTGGCTGGTAATTTCCTTGCCACTTGCCATGGCTGTCCTCCGCGCTCGACGCTACTCTTACCAGCTACCGCTGGCCTTGAACTCGGAAACGGCTGCTTCCAGCTTGGCTTCCAGATCGCCATTCCAGTCGCCGCCATCCAGCGTCGCCATCAGTTCCGCCTGGCCGCTGTGCATGGCGTCAATCAGGGCGCTTTCGAAGGCACCGATCTTTTCCAGCTCAACGTCGTCCATGTGGCCACGGTCAGCGGCAAACAGGGACACGGCCATCTCACCGACGGACATGGGGCTGTACTGGGGCTGTTTCATCAGCTCGGTCACGCGCTGACCGCGTTCCAGCTGGGCGCGCGTGGCGTCATCCAGATCGGACGCAAACTGGGAGAATGCCGCCAGTTCGCGGTACTGGGCCAGCGCCAGACGAATACCACCGCCGAGCTTCTTAATGACCTTGGTCTGCGCCGCACCACCGACTCGCGATACGGACAGGCCAGCGTGCACCGCGGGGCGGATACCACCGTTGAACATGTCGTTATCGAAGAAGATCTGACCATCGGTAATAGAGATCACGTTGGTCGGTACGAAGGCGGAAAGGTCACCGGCCTGGGTTTCAATCACCGGCAGCGCCGTCAGGGAGCCGGTCTGGCCCTTGACTTCGCCTTTGGTGAATTCTTCCACGTACTCTTCCGATACGCGCGCGGCACGCTCCAGCAGACGGGAGTGCAGGTAGAACACATCACCCGGATAGGCTTCACGGCCCGGCGGACGACGCAGCAGCAGGGATACCTGACGGTAAGCCCAAGCCTGTTTGGTCAAATCATCATAGATGATGAGCGCGTCTTCACCGCGATCGCGGAAGTACTCACCCATGGTGCAGCCCGCGTAGGGCGCGATGTACTGCATGGCCGCCGAATCAGAGGCGGAAGCGTTCACCACAATGGTGTGCTCCATGGCGCCATGTTCTTCCAGCTTGGCCACCAGGTTGGCAACGGTGGACTGCTTCTGACCCACCGCCACGTAGATGCATTTAATGCCGGACTTGGCCTGGTTGATGATGGTATCAACCGCAATCGCCGTTTTACCGATCTGACGGTCACCGATGATCAGCTCGCGCTGGCCCCGACCGATGGGCACCATGGAGTCGATGGATTTCAGACCGGTCTGTACCGGCTGGTCAACGGACTTACGCCAGATAACGCCCGGCGCCACCTTTTCGATCGGCGAGAAGCCGTCGTTGTCGACCGGTCCCTGACCGTCAATCGGGTTACCCAGGGCGTCAACAACACGACCCAGCAGACCGCGACCGTGCGGCACCTCGAGAATACGACCGGTACATTTGACCGTATCGCCTTCCGTGATGTGCTCGTAGTCGCCGAGAATTACACAGCCGACCGCGTCGCGCTCGAGGTTAAGAGCCAGCCCGAAGGTGTTGCCCGGAAACTCGATCATCTCGCCCTGCATGGCATCTTCCAGACCGTGAATCTGGGCAATACCGTCAGACACGGAAACCACCGTGCCTTCGTTGCGGGTTTCAGCTGAAATGTTCAGCTCGTCAACGCGTTTTTTGATCAGCTCGCTGATTTCAGAGGGGTTCAGTGTTGCTTGCATCGTCTTTTTCCTGTGAAAACCGTCTCACCGTGAGACGGAGGGTTTCACTACATGTCAATTCGTCAGACCAGAGAGCTCTCAAGCTTTTCCAGCCGGCCGCGGAGTGAGCCGTCGATCACTTCGTCACCCGCGTAAATTACCGCACCGCCCAGCACCGAGGCATCGACCTCGTTATGCAGTTCAATGGTGCGCTCGAAACGCTTGGCCAGCGCGTCGCTCATGCGGCTGGTCTGCTCATCGTCCAGGGCGACGGCAGACACAACCCGCACGCTGAGGCGATTCTCCGCCGCTTCGCGCAGGTCGCCGTAGAGCGCGGCCACTTCCGGCACCAGCGCCAGGCGATCGTGCTCAGCCATGACGGCGAGGAAGCGTTCAAAAGCGGCTTCCAGCTCACCGCCTGCCGCATCACGCACCAGACCAACGGCCTGCTCCGTGTTGCGCTCCGGGCTTTCCAGCCAGGCCGCGATCGCGTCGTTCTGCACCACACCAGAAGCCAGTGCCAGCGCATCACCCCAGCTGGGCAGCGCATCAGCACTGTTGGCCAGATCAAAGGCCGCTTTCGCGTAGGGGCGGGCAAGGGTTGTCAGGCTGCTCATAGCGGTGCGCTCAGATCTGTGCGATCAGTTTGTCCAGCAGCTCGCGGTGGGCGTTTTCGTCGATTTCTTTCTCAAGAATCTTGGAAGCGCCGGCCACGGCCAGGGTCGCTACGGAAGCGCGCAGCTCCTCGCGTGCCTGGTTGGCTGCCTGGGAAATGTCGGCCTCGGCCGCAGACACCTGCCGCTGCCGTTCAGCAGTAGCTTCGTCCTTGGCTTCGTCCACAATCTGATTGCGACGCTGATTCGCCTGATCGAGGATATCGCCAGCCTTGTTACGGGCTTCTTTGATTTCCTCTTCCGCGCGACCTTCAGCTTCCGCCAGCGCTTTCTCGGCGCGGTCGGATGCAGCCAGTCCATCCGCGATCTTCTCGCGGCGTTCATCCATGGCTTTGAGCAACGGCGGCCAAATGAATTTCATGCAGAACCACACGAAAATCATCATGGCGATCGTTTGTAAAAACAGGGTGGCATTAATATTCATGCCGGTACCTCTCGGTCTGTCTGGAAAACGGGGCCGGGTCGTTGCTGGGCAGCAACCCGGCCCGCGAGGAAGCTATTAGCCGCCCAGTGCCGCCTGCAGCTGGCCGACGAACGGGTTCGCGAAGGTGAAGAACAACGCGATACCGACACCGATCATTGCGACAGCATCCAGCAGGCCGATGGCCAGGAAGAATTTACCCTGCAGCATGGGAGCGAGCTCCGGCTGACGGGCTGAACCTTCCAGCAGGCGACCGCCCAGGATACCCACACCAATGCCAACGCCCAGCGCGCCCAGACCGATCAGGAGGGCTACGGCGATTGCGGTCATACCAATTACAAAATCCATTACTTATCTCCGTTTAGGACTCTTACAACAAAACAAACACTGACTAGTGTGTTTCTGACGCCATGGACAGATACACAATTGTCAACATCATGAAAAT
>JABSSV010000271.1 GCA_013213875.1 Lysobacterales bacterium | reverse complement strand
GCTGCATCAGGCTTGCGCCCATTGTGCAATATTCCCGACTGCTGCCTCCCGTAGGAGTCTGGACCGTGTCTCAGTTCCAGTGTGGCTGATCATCCTCTCAGACCAGCTACAGATCGTTGCCTTGGTAGGCCGTTACCCCACCAACAAGCTAATCTGACATAGGCTCATCCAATAGCGCGAGGCCCGAAGGTCCCCCGCTTTCCCCCGTAGGGCGTATGCGGTATTAGCACGAATTTCTCCGTGTTGTCCCCCACTACTGGGCAGATTCCTATGCATTACTCACCCGTCCGCCACTCGTCAGCGCAGAAGCAAGCTTCCGCCTGTTACCGTTCGACTTGCATGTCTTAAGCATGCCGCCAGCGTTCAATCTGAGCCAGGATCAAACTCTTCAGTTTAAAGGTATTTGGCTTCTATCCCAGACGAACTGGAATATCGGCCGTAGTCTTAAAGCTGAAAGCTGAACCTAACCCTCGGTTGGTTACTAACCAACCTAATGATTCATCCGAAGATGAATCGGGCTTGGTCGCTCTCTTTCATGGCTTCACCATGACAGGAGCGCCCACACAAGTTACCTGTAATTTGTTAAAGATCGTTATCTAGCACCGACGCCTTTCGCTAATCGGTTTCAGCACAAACGCGCCGCGGTTCACCTTGGAAGGTTGGCCGCGCCGGTCGACTCATTTGCATGAATCCGCCCGGTGCTGAGCGGGCCCGCTAGTATAAGTCAGGTAAAAAAAAGCGTCAAACTATTTCTTCTTTTTTTTGCTGACCCGGCGGCTGATTTGTTGCTTCAGCCCCCAAGCGAGAGGCGCATTATAGGGGGCGGATTTTTTCTGTCAACACCCTTGATGAACTTTTTTTCAAATTTCTTTCAGAGGCGCCAGCCGAGCCTCTAATCGCGCCAAGGCCAGGTCCCCGCAAGCGCCCGTAGAGACTCGCTTTTCCAGACTTTCGCGCGGATCCTGGTCGTCCATCTGGGCAATACGCTCAGCCACCTCCCGATAGGCCTCGCGGAAGGGCATACCCTGTTGCGCAAGCTCTACGGACAGATCGGTGGCATAAATTTCCGGTGTCATGGCCGCCCGCATGGCATCCTGATTCCAGCTCATGGCGTCCAGCAAGGGGGCCAGCAGCTGCAAAGCCTGCAACCCGCCCGCAAAGGCACGCAATAAAGGCGGCTTGCTGGCCTGCAGGTCACGCTGATATCCGGACGGTAAGGACAGCACCGCTTCCAGCTCCGCGCGCGCACCAGCGACCACCCCATGACTGGCGCGCAGCAGTTCCACCACATCCGGATTGCGCTTGTTGGGCATGATGGAGGAGCCGGTGCACCATTCGTCCGGCAAATCAACAAAAGCAAACTCACTGGTAGTAAACAGACTCAGGTCCCAGGCCAGCCGCCGCGCATCCAGCGTTGCGGCTCCCAGCGCAGCCATGGCCTGCAGTTCGATCTTGCCGCGGCTGTTCTGTGCGTACTGCGGGTTCAGAACCAGCCGGGGAAAACCCAGCGCTTCCGCGACCGCATCACGCGCCAGCGGCAGATTTACGCCAAAACCCGAAGCGGTCCCCAAAGGAGATGCGTCCAGCCAGTCACGTGTGCGCCGGGCCAGATCCGCGTTATCGATAAAGGCCTCGGCGTGTCCGGCCAGCCACAGGCCGACGCTGGACGGCATGGCCCGCTGCAGATGCGTATAGCCGGGCATGGGCAGATCGCCCTCGCGCTGGGCCCGTGCCAGCAGTTGCTCGGCAATAGCCACGCACACACGCTGCAATTGCACCAGGCGATCTTTCATATACAGGCGCAAAGCCACCGCCACCTGATCATTGCGGCTACGGCCCGCATGGACTTTCCCGCCGAGGGGACCCAAGGCCTCCGTCAGCCAGGTCTCCAGCGCCGAATGCCCATCTTCAAAGCGCTCATCCAGAACCCGTTCACCCGTCGCCAACTGATCGCCAATGCGGGTCAACTCCTGACGCAGCGCGTCGGCCTCTTCAGGCTGCAGCAAACCGATCTCGGCCAGACCGGCCACATGCGCTCGACTGGCCTGAATGTCGTATGCAATAAGCTGCCGATCCAGTACCACATCCTCGCCGGCCAGAAACTGCATGACCGCCTGCGTGGGCGCCGCACTGGCACCGGTCTTCTTCCAAATAGGTTCACTCACCGTTACAGTCCCGCCTGCTCATCCAGCCCCAGGGCCAGGTTTAGATTTTGCATGGCCTGACTGGCCGCGCCTTTCAAAAGATTATCCAGCACCGAGACCAGCACCAGCCGCCCGGGCTCGGCCTCGCTCAAGGTGAAACCGCCCAGGCGACACAGGGGCGTCCCCTGCACCGACTGCACCTCCGGCACGGACGCCTGCACCTGCACCAAGGGCTCCTGCGCATAGGCTTGCCGATAGCGCTCATAAAGCGACTCTGCGCTGTGGTCGCCATCCAGCTGCAGGTCCAGCGTCAGGGAGATGCCACGAAAGAAACTGGCCACATGCGGCATGAAGTGCACCGGCCGGCCCAGCTGATAGCTGACTTCCCGCTCATGCATATGGCCTGTAAGCGCATAGGGCATTAGGTTGTCCCGCAGACGTTCCGGATCATTCTTGGGCGAGGGGGTCTTGCCTGCGCCACTATAGCCGGACACACCAAACACGGCCGGCGGCGCGCGGAGCAGATCCAGCACCGGCAGCAGCGCCAGCTGGGTGCCGGTGGCATAGCAGCCCGGGTTCGCAATACGCCGGGCCGTGCGCAGGGCCGCCCGGTTGCGCTCGGGCAGACCGTAGACCCAGTCCGCATGGAAGCGGTAATCAGCGCTGAGGTCCAGAATCACGGCCTGAGGATGCGCCGCCGCAATCGCCTCGGCCCAGGCGCCCGCGGCACCATTCGGCACGGCCAGCACCCAGGCATCGGCCCCATGATCCGCCACCTGCTCGGGGCGCAGGGACTGGAATGTTTCCCCGCCAGGCCAGGCCGGGCAGGCTGCCTGCAGCGGGGTACCGGCCTGGCTGCCCGAACTGGCCAGAGCCAACTCTAGCTGCGGATGCCGGGCCAAAAGGGTCAGCAGTTCCGAGCCCGTGAATCCCCGGCCACCGACCAGCGCCAGGGTCTTCATGCCTCTTCCATCCAGCCGGGATCGCGCTGCATGGCATCCTGCACTGCCCGGTGGCGCTGCAGGGCATCGTCAATGCCATTGGCAAACACCACCCAGGGACCATGGCGCTCGCTGGCATCAGCCTGCAAAAAGTACCAGGGTGTGATCGGATTGCTGTTGCGGGAGCGCCAATAGAGCTGCGGGTACCGCGCCCTCAGCGTCTGCCACATGGCCGCGCCCAGCCCTTCACCCTGCGCCGCCGGGGTCACAATGAATTTCTCCAGATAGGGCAGACCATCGCGCCCTTCCACCACCACGGCTGCCGCCCGGCCGCTGTCCGACAGCAGTACCACCGGACGATTCAGGCTCGCGCTCCAGTCGGGGCGTAGACGCTTGCCAAAGGATTGCTCCACACGACCCATCACATCCTCGAGCGTCTGTGCTGAGGGCTCGGCATGCAGATGGATATCCTCCCCCTTGCGCACCAGTGTTCCGGCGCCGCGGTAGGTAAACAGTTCACGCGTCAGCTGACTGGCCGAGGTGATGGACACAGAGGTGCTGTCATCAAGGCCTTGCAGCATTTCATTGATCTGCTGCAGCTTCAGGCGCATGCCCGAATGCACCCAGTCCTCCTGCATCAGCGCCTCGTAGTCGTTGTTGAGGCTGACCGCTGAGATAACCCGGCCGTTGCGGTCCAGCAGCCCACCACTGGGCGTTAAGAATATGATTTTGTGCGGGCGCAGCGCCCATACCAGTTCCCGGGCGGCCACATCCGCGTTGATGTTCAGCACCTGGCCTGACTCAGATTCACCCAGGAAGGTCAGTACCGGCAGGGCACCGCTGGCGACGGCGCGCTGCAGGGAACTGAGATTCACACCGGTGATCTCCCCCACCAGCCCATAGCGCTCCCGATCCAGATAACTGGCCTCAAAGGTGCCGTGTTGCAGACCCCGAGCGCGAATACCCCGGGCTTCCAGCGCCTCAACGAGACGCAGATTCTGCTCATAGATGACCGGCCGCGCTACCGCCATGACCTGCTCGCTAGTGACGCGCAAATTATCAATGCGCTCGCTGGGCACGCCCGCCTCAGCCAACGCGCCATCAACCTGCGGGCCCGCGCCATGCAGCACCACGGGGCGCAGACCCAGACGGTGCAAAAAGGCCAGCGCCGAGGCCAGTTCATCCAAATGCTCGGCAAGAATGCCGCCGCCCACCTTCACCACTGCGAAACGGGCTTCCTCGACGGAAGAGAATTCCTTTAGATACTGACGCGCCTCACGACTGGAGCCCAGCTGTGCCAGCAGCTCCAATACCGTTTCCCGTACCTCAGACATGGGCTTCGGCCAGTTGGCGATAGAGCCCGTAGGCGGTTTCCAGCTGGTCGATGGCCACCCACTCATCACGCGCATGAGCCTGATCAATATCGCCGGGGCCCAGCACCAGGGCGGGCACGCCGCCAGCACCAAATAGAGACGCTTCGGTCCAGAAATCCACACCCTCACCGAGCTCAAGCTCATGCTGCTGCGCAAAGGCCGTAGCCGCCTCCGCCGAGTGCTCTCCGGTCGGCAGCGGCGGACCGGAGAACGATACGGTCCATTGCGCATGTTCCGAGCCGGGCCAGCTGCGGCAGTCGTCCATGAACGCTTCGTTGCTGTCACCAGGGGCCAGCCGGGCGCTCCAGAAAATATCCGCGCCGTCGGCGATCACATTGCTCTTCACACCGCCGCCCACGGTACCGATATTGAAGCAGCTGCGGCGACCTTCCGCCTCAGCCTGGCGGGCAGCCTCCAATGCGGCACCGGTCCAGTTGGCCAGACGGTGAATGGCGTTGTCCTGCAAGGCTCGGGGTTCGGAGGAGTGGCCCGCCACGCCATGAAAATGCCCGCGGGCAGACAGGAAGCCCCGATGGCGCACCTCGGCGCGGCACAGGGTCGGCTCGGCCACCACAACCTGGCGATAGCCCGCCGTCAGGCCATGGGCCACGAATTCGTTAACGCAGCAGCCCTCGCCACCCTCTTCATCGGTGGTGAACAGCAGGGCCAAAGGCGCTTCGCTGGTCTCCGCCAGGGCCAGCAAACAGGCAGCCGCGCCCTTAATGTCGCAGGCACCGCGCCCGTAAACCCGGTCTCCTTCACGGGTCAGCTGCAAGGGTGGGTACTTTGACCCCGGTAGGGCGGGCACCGTATCCAAGTGCACGTTAAACAAAATATCCGGCGATCCGCGCCGGGCCAGATAGCTAACCCGGCCCTTGCCATGGTCGGTTACGCTAATCTCAAACTCCGGCGCCAGCTGCTTACTTAAATAGGCAAAGATGGGCGCCTCGGCGTCCAGCGCGCGAGGCGGGTTCTGCGTGTCAAAAGCGACCAGCGCTTCGAGATGCTCCAGAATCCGCTCAGTGCTCATGGGACCGTACCCGCGCCGCCATGGTGCTGGACTGACCCAGCAGTTTGATAAAGCCTTCCGCTTCTTCCGGCGTCCAGTCGCAGCTTTGGGCATAGACCGCATTGGGGTCCTGCAGAATGTTATCCGACTCAATCGCCACCGCCAGCACCGATCCGCCCTGCGTCTGCAGAGTGACGGTGCCGGTTACAGCGCTTTGCGAGGCCTTCAAAAAGGCCTCCAGGTCCCATTTATGCGGCTCATAGAAAAAGCCCGTGTAAACGAGCTCCGCCCAGCGCTGGGCAATCACATGCCGAAACTGGTTCTGCAAGCGCGTATTCACGGTATCTTCCAGCGCCTGATGCGCACACATGAGGGCATCGATGCCGGGGCACTCAAACACGATATGGCCCTTGAGCCCGATGCTCACATCGCCGGTATAGATGTGGCGCCCCACGCCATATTGCCCAAAGGCCGCATTCAGCCGGCGCAGCATTTGCGGCCCCGCCAGTGCCTCGCCATTCATCTGCGTGGCCACGCCCTGTTGGAAGGTCAGCTGCACTTCCAGCAGCGCCTCGGGCCATTCCGCCCGTGGCCGCACCAGGGACCAGGTATCCGCACCCGGTGTTTCAAAGCGGTCTACCTCGCTGCCGGAAATGGTCACGCCGAGCAGGTTTTCGTTGATGGAGTAGAGACCCGATTTCTCCGGCACTTCCACGCCGGCGCGCTGTAGATAGTCCACCTCCCAGGCGCGCACGTCCGAGGTTTTCTTCTGCAGGTCGCGGATCGGCGCATGAATGGTGTAATCGCCGGTGCTGCGCACCGTCTGATCAAAACGCAGCTGGTCGTTGCCCATGCCCGTACAACCGTGGGCAAAGTGCTTCGTGCCCAACTCATCAGCCAGCTGCAAGCAGCGCTTCACGATCAGGTAGCGGTCCGAACACAGCAACGGGTATTCGCCGAGCATGCGCGCATGGCTCCAGATCAGGGGCGTCACAAATTCATCCCAAATGGCCTGACTCACATCCACCACATGATGTTGCGCAGCACCTAGGCCCACAGCCCGCTGCTCAATCCAGGCCAGTTCCTCCGCACTGATACCACCGGTATCCACAAAGACCGTGTGTACTTCGAAGCCCTGCTCTTTCAGGGCCAGCACGCAATAACTGGTATCAAGGCCGCCAGAGAAGGCCAGAATGACTTTTTCGCTCATAGTATTTTCATCCATCGAGGAGCGCCTAGAGGCTGGCTCCCAACAAGGTCATCATCAGGGCTTTCTGAACATGCAGGCGGTTCTCCGCCTCATCCAGAGCCACACAATAATCAGCATCCATCACGGCATCGCTGGCCTTGATGTTGCGGCGCAAGGGCAGACAATGGCTGAACAGGGCCTGGTTGGTGAGCCCCATTTTGGGCTCATCCACCATAAAGTGGCGGTAGTGCTGGCGCAGATTCCATTCCTCGTCCGGACGGCCATAGAAGGGCAAGGCGCCCCAGCTCTTCGCATACACCACATCGGCGCCGCTATAGGCCTGTTCAATATCATGGCTGACCTGCAGGGAGCCGCCGGACGTTGCGGCATTGGCCTCGCCCGCAGCCATAAACTGCGGGTCCAGCAAGTAGGCCTCTTCCGGACACAAGAGGGTGACATCCATGCCAAAGCGGGT
>JABSSV010000270.1 GCA_013213875.1 Lysobacterales bacterium | reverse complement strand
TCCGGACTATCTGGAGCAGGTCAGCCAGTGGATTGAGCGTGATCCTCTGGCTGCGCGTCGTGCCGAGGTGCTGGCTTATCGGGCCGCACACGGTTCCGGTAAACTCACAGCCTCCACGCCGTAGAGTCACCGCCATGGGTTCCGCAAAGGTTTCGCAGAAAGACACTGAAAATCAGGCCCTGCCCTTTACCGGCGAGCGCTTCACGCCCGAGTGTGTGCGGGAAATCTGGTACGAGCACATGCACCGCTACGCCGTGGCCGCCTCCCTGTGCGCCGGCAAACAGGTGCTGGATGCCGCCTGTGGTGAGGGTTATGGTTCCGCCATACTTGCAGCGCGGGCGGCGTCCGTGACCGGGCTGGATATCGATCCCGAGGCGGTGACGCATGCCCGGGAGCGCTATGCAGCGCTTAGCGGCCTGAGCTTCGAGCAGGGTGATTGCGCACAGCTACCCTTCGAGGACGACAGCTTTGATCGGGTGGTGTCCTTCGAAACCCTGGAGCATCTCGAGGCGCAGGAAGCGATGCTGTCCGAGTTTCGCCGGGTACTCAAAGCCGACGGCCTGCTGGTGATCTCCTCACCGGACAAGGCGGTTTATACCGAGCAGCAGGGCAATGACAATCCTTTTCACGTGCGCGAACTGTATCGTGAGGAGCTGGAGACCCTGCTCCATCAACAGTTCCCGGCGGTACGCCTGCTGGGACAGAAACTGCTGTTTCAGTCCGCCATCTGGTCCCTGGATCCGGCGCCGGGCGTCCGTTTGCAGCAGCAGGCGCCCGATGGCGCTGTATATGAAGGTGAGCAGATGCCGCACGCGCCGGTGTATTTTGTTGCGCTCTGTGCCGCGGAACCGGAGCTGCTCCCCGCCTTGCCAAGCGGCCTATGGCTCTTCGATGACGTGGAGGAGTCGGTCTATGCTCATTACTATCAGGAAATCCGGCGCTGTATGGCAGCCGATGTGATGCTGGTCGAGCAAAATGAAGAAATTGCCCGTCTGCGTGCGGCGCTGGACACTGCCCGGCAGGAAACGGGGCAGGGTGCCAGCTGGCTAGGGCGGCTGTTCCGCCGGTCCTAGCCTCGTGTCTGTTGCCGCAATCGTGGTCAACTACAACGCCGGTGAGCATTTGCTCGCTTGCGTTCAGTCCTTGCTGAATCAATCTTTAACCGACATCGTGGTGGTGGATAACGCGTCGGCAGATGACAGCATGCAGCGTCTGCGCGGTCGATTCGGTGATCGTCCGGGAGTCCAGCTCCTGTTCAATCCAAGCAACTTTGGCTACGGGCCGGCCGTCAACGCTGCCAGCGCCCGTTTGCAGGCCCGCTACCTGCTGATTATCAATCCCGACTGTGTTTTGCACGAGAATGGGTTACGGCATTTGCGTCTGGCGCTCGAGTCTGACCCACAGGCGGCCCTGGCTGCGCCCCGGGTCACGGACCAGCGCGGGCGCTTTGAAGCCGCCTCCTGCCGCCATCTGCCAACGCCCCGGCGGGCACTGATGAGCCTTAGCGGACTGGGGCGGCTGGCGCGCCGATGGCCTGCGCTAGAAGGTGTTAACGTGTCCGGCGCGGCCGATTGGACCGAGCCGCGCGCGGTGGACGCAACCAGCGGCGCCTGCATGCTACTGCGTCGGGATGCCTGGGAGCAGGTGGGTGGCTTCGACGAGGGATACACGCTGCACGGCGAAGATCTGGATATCATGCTGCGCCTGCAGCAGGCGGACTGGAGCTGCCTGTTCGTGCCCGCAGCCAAAGCCACGCACAGTCAGGGTGTCTCCAGTGCCTCCCGTCCCCTGTGGGTGCATCGTGAAAAACACCGCTCCATGGTGCGCTTTTTCAAGCAGTATCAGGCGCCACATTGTGGCTGGCTCCAGCGTCAGTTGGTGCTGCTGGGTATCCGCTTGCACTGGCTGCTGCTTTGGCCCTGGAAATGGCTGCGTCGCTGAAGGGCACACGGGTGCTGGTTCTGGGAGCCAGCAGCCAAGTGGGTTATTTTCTGCTGCCGCACTTGCTCGCCTGTGGTGCTTATGTGCAGGCCGTGAGCCGGTCCGGCACGCCTGAGTTTTTGCAGTCGCTTACCGCGGTGAATTGGCTGCATCCGGAGACATTGCCCGAGGTGCTACCCGGGACCACCCATCTGGTGTCAGCGGGCCCGCTCGAATTGGTTCCGGACTGGGTGGCCAGCATGTGCGAACCGGAGCAGGTGGCGGCCGTTTCCAGCAGCAGCGTGCTCAGCAAGCGTGACTCCTCCGTGCCGCAGGAACGGGCGCTGATGCGGGCCATGGCCGCTGCGGAGCAGCGCTTACTCGCGCAGAGCCAGAGCCGGGCCTTTAGCCTCTGCGTGTTACAGCCCACCCTGATCTATGGTTGCGGTCTGGATGCCAATCTCAGCGTGCTGGCGCGTTTTATTCAGCGTTTCGGTTTTTTGCCGATCGCACGCGAGGCCTGGGGCAAGCGTCAGCCCCTGCATGCAGAAGACCTGGCTCAGGCTCTGCTGCAGGTGCTGTTACGCCCTCCGGAAGAGGCCCTGATCTCACCCCTGGCCGGGGGTGAGATATTGAGCTACCGGACCATGGCGGAGCGGCTGTTTCTGGCCCTGAAGCGCCGGCCACGGCTC
>JABSSV010000027.1 GCA_013213875.1 Lysobacterales bacterium | reverse complement strand
TTTCACCTTCGGCTTCTGCGGCGGCAGCTTCTTCAGCAGCTTTTGCTTCTTCTTGAGCGGCGAGGGATGCGGCGGCCTTTTCTTTAGACTTGGCATCTTTTTCGGCTTGCTCAGCAAGCGCCAGCCATCTGCTCACATCATGCCCTCCAGCCGGGGATTGACTGCGTAAACTTTGGCCGGGCGGCCCGGTCCGGACGGAACACCGTGTTGTCCGTGTCGGTGGTTTCATGCAGGTCCATATGCACCAGCAGCGGCGTTGCCAAGCTGGCTACGGTCTGCATCAGTGCCGCGCACTCTTCCGCCGGGCTGTCCGCATAGAAGCAACGGTTCGGGTCCAGAGTAAGCGGGTTCCAGCGGTTTATGGTCTCAAAGCCCCAGGGGCTGACGCAGGGTACGCAGGCCAGATTCACCCGCCCCAGATAGTCCTGGGCATCCCGCTCCATAAACTGCAGTGCGCCCAACACGCCACTGGTCTCATAGCCATGGACGCCGCCGGTCAGCAGCACTGTAGGTCGCGCAGCGGACCAGTCATGACTGCGGATGAGAAATAGCGGATAGCGACTCGGGTCATAGGACAGGTTCCCGGTCTGCTGCACGTTGAAGTTTGCCGCCAGCGCTTGCATGCGGTCCAGGACCAGTTCCCGGTAAGAACGCCGCAGCTGCTGCCGGGCGCGCCAGGCAGCCTTGTCTGCCTCGCCCCAGGGTTCACGTGTGCGGGTGGTGTCATGCATGAATGGGTAGTCGCGCGGGCTTCCTGGTGGTCAGGCCGGGCATGCTACACTTTTTTCTCTTTTCCGTCTGATGGCCGCCATGCTTCGTTTTCTCTTGTTGTCTGTTGCCTTGTTTCTCGCTGGCTGCGCCGGCACGTCCTATCAGCAAGACCCGCCCAAGATCATTTTGGACGGTGTCCATAGCGCTGCGGGCCAGACCGGGGCACCGCGCTTCCGGATCGATCTGCGCGTCCAAAACCCCAACGCGGAGCCCCTGGATATCGCTGGTATCAGCTACGAAGTGCTGGTGCAGGATGTGGAATTACTGAGCGGTGTGACCAGCGATGTGCCGGTAATTCAGGGCTACTCAGAGGAGCTGGTGACGGTGGAGGCGGGTCTGAATGCGCTGCAGCTAATACGATTTTTTACCCGCCTGGGCAGTGGCGAGCAAACTCTGGACCGTCTTGAGTACACCTTCCGTGCGAAGGTGGACTTCCGCGGCTTCGTGCCCACGCAGCGTATCGAGGAAACCGGCGTCATCGGCGCTCCCGGAACCGCAAGCGCGCGCTGAATCGTTGCTTCGGCCCGCTGCTAGCGGGGGCAGACGCCGGCCGGATCGGCGGGAGCTACGCGGTGATGCCAGGGCACTGCACCCTGTTGTTGCACGAGTTCTGCCAGCAGGTGCTGCTCGGCCGCGCTGGCACGGTCCGGCTCCAACAACACAAGTACACAGCCGCCGAAGCCGCCGCCTACCATCCGTGCACCGAGCACGCCTGGCGTAGCTTGTGCCAGCGCGACCAGGCTATCAAGCTCCGGACAGCTCACGTCAAAGTCGTCACGCAGGCTGGCATGGGAAGCGTCCAGCAGCTGCCCAAGACCATAAATATCGCCATTTTTCAGGCAGTGGGCCGCATGGCTTACGCGCTGGTTTTCCGCATGAACATGCCGTGCGCGCTGACCTGCTAGCGTGCCTGCAAGGGTCGCAAGCTGCCCTGCGTCCATGGCGCGCAGCGAGTCAATGCCCAGTGCATGAGCCGCTGCCTGGCACTGCTGTCGACGCTGATTGTAGGCGCCGTCTGCCAGTTCATGACGCACGCCACTGTCTATCAGTAGCAGCGGCCAGTGGTCTGGCCAGGGGTAACTGTCATGGGTCAGGTCATGACAATCGAGCAGCAGCGCATGCGCGCGAGGGCAGCAGTTGATCACGAAAGGGTCCATGATGCCGGCCTGCACGCCAATGACCTCGTTTTCGATGCGCTGCACCAGCCGGGCGATGGCAACCGGACTGACGCTTTGTTGCAGGGACTCGGTAAAGCCAAGCACCAGCGCAGACAGCAGAGAAGCAGATGAACTCAGCCCGCCGCCCAGCGGCAAGTCTCCTTCAATCAGGAGATCGAAACCGGGCAGGGCCAGACCCTGTGCTTCCGTCATATGGGCAGCGCCCCAGACATAGCGCATCCAACCGGCGTCAGGACACGGGCCGTCGAGATCAATCATGGCGAGCTGGTCCAGGCTGG
>JABSSV010000269.1 GCA_013213875.1 Lysobacterales bacterium | reverse complement strand
GGCCGGCAGGCCATTCCCGAATGTAGCGCCCCATGGATTCGATGGTCCGCTCTTCCCGGGCCCGGCCCCAGGCCTCGGCGTCCTGACGCTCCCGTTCCAGCCGCTCCCGTTCCAGCCGAGACGCCTCCTGATCCATGGCCTCAATGCGCCGGAGTGCTTCTGCCTGGTGCAGCCCGGTGGGTAGTTGCTCCAGATAATCCACATAGGCGGGACGGGAATCTTCCGCTTCGAATGCTGCCCAGAGTCGTTCGTCAATCACATCAATCTGCAGCTGTGCCTGTGCCGCATAGACTGAGGTGCCGTAATCCTGCAGAAATCTCTGGTAGCCCAGCAGGGTGTCAGCTTCCAGTGCCGCTTCCCAGCGTGCACGCTCTTCGGATGTGGGTGCGCTGACGCGTGGGCCGCGATCCCGTTCTGCGCCCGGGTCCAGTTGCTCAAACCAGTCGTCCAAGGACCGGTCGCTGGCGCTGAAGAGAAACACAGCCGTGCCTACCATGAGCGCAATCAGCAAACCACCGAGGAACAGAGGAAGCCGGGGCTTGCGTTCCTGATTCTCCGTGCTCGTTGACGTGTCCCGCAGGAGTTGGGTGCGTCCCTCGGGACTGGCGAGTGAAGCACGCCACTCGCGCATGCTCCGCGGCCGCCGGGCCCGGGGCAGGGATAGGCCGGCTTTCAGAGCGGCGCTCAATGCAGACGGCAGTTGACTCCAGCGCATTGAATCCAGCGGATCCGGCTGACCACCCTCCAGCGCTGCGACGCGCGTTGTGGCAGTCGGCACGGTGGCGCCGGTAAAGATGCTGGCGAGGCTTGCGGCCAGCCCATAGATATCAGCAGCGGCATCCAGAGGCGCTGCCGGGGTTTCCAACTGCTCCGGGGCGGTCCCCGGTGTGGCGTCGTCTGCGTACGGGCGCTCTGCTGGGTTGAGCGCGCTGGCCATGGGCACGGCGATGCGCAATTGCTGGTCAACCGTGTCCTGTAGCAGGGACGGATCAAGATGACCATGCAGGAAGCCGTGCTCATGCAGTTGGGACAGGGCTTCCATGCAAGCGGGCACGGAATGTTCCCACTGGGTCAGAAGGGCGTCTGCATCTTCAGCGGGGCGTTCAGCGGAATCTTCCAGCAGCCAGTAGATTGTGTCAGCCGTAGGTATGATCCGCAGTACGGGCCGCAGGGCCGGGTGCGCTTGATCGGTTAGATACTGCCCCAGGGCCGCAACCTGCTGGCGCACGGTATCCCTGTTTTTCGCTTCCGGAGACGGTACTTCGTCGACAAAGGCGAGCAGCTCGAAGTGCTCGCCCGTCTCATTCTGAACCCGGTACTTTTGGCCCCATGGTTCTTTCCCGAGCACATGCAAAACCCGCAGGTCATGGACCTGCGCGCCGCTTTGCAGGCGTGTCATGGTGCGTGGCCTCGAGCCTTCGATAGTTTGACGGTCACCGGTGCGGCGCCCAGAAGCAACTGGTCACCGTCGTTCAGCATAAAGATTTCATCTCGCTGACAACGAACGCCGTTTACGAACGTGCCGTTGACGCTACCGAGGTCCGTTATGGTCATGCGACCCTGTTCAATGGTGATCTGAGCATGTTGCCGGCTGATGCCCGGCCCATCGGCGTTCAGTTCCGCGCCAGCGCGACCAATAATGGCTTTGAAATTGCCGTCGTTGACCGCGGTCACAGCCCGCAGCGGGCGTCCATCGGCGTGTGAACCCTCGATTCTCAGCCAACCCGTACTTCCCGGTGGCCGGGTCCCGGGCACGAAGGGCGTTTCTTCCTGCTGCTGCTTTTCTCTTGCCACACGGGTGGCGCGCATAGGTAGCCCGTCTGAGGACAAGCGTACAGTTTCCGCTTCCGCCGCCCGCTGCTGGCGTTCTTTTATCTGCTTGCCGGCGCGTCGGCTAATCACCAGCCAGAAGATAATGCCGCTGAGGACCGCTGAGCCCAAAAACACCAGCGAGGGCGAGGCAATGCCCCGTGCTTTCGAGGGTGGAGCGGATGCACTAGCCGGCCGCGCAACCGGTTG
>JABSSV010000268.1 GCA_013213875.1 Lysobacterales bacterium | reverse complement strand
TGGAAGAGGTGATTTATCACCTGGAAACCTATGACGTAACCACCATTCGCGCCGCGACGCCTATGTATCTGATGGCACGAAAAATTCGCGCCATGGGCATCAAGATGGTGCTTTCCGGCGAGGGCGCGGACGAAATCTTCGGTGGCTATCTGTACTTCCACAAGGCACCGGATGCGCGCGCCTTTCACGAAGAAACCGTGCGCAAGGTGCGGCGTCTGCACCAGTTTGACTGTTTGCGCGCAAACAAGGCCATGGCGGCCTGGGGTGTTGAGGCACGCGTACCGTTTTTGGATCAGGACTTTCTCGACTTCGCCATGAGCCTCAGACCGGCGGACAAAATGGTGCCGGCTGATGGCATGGAAAAGCAGCTGCTGCGCGAAGCGCTGGGGCACCTGCTACCAGATGCGGTGGCCTGGCGGCAGAAAGAGCAGTTTTCCGATGGTGTGGGCTACGGCTGGATTGACGCGCTGCGCGATCATGCAGCGGCCCAGGTATCCGATCTCGCCTTGGAACAGGCGGCGCAACGTTTTGTGCACAACCCGCCGGATACGAAGGAAGCCTATTTTTACCGCACTTTGTTCGAGCAGCATTTTCCTCTACCCAGCGCGGCTCTGTGTGTGCCCGGTGGTAAATCCGTAGCCTGCTCGTCGCCCGAGGCCATGGCCTGGGATCCGGATTTTGACGCTATGGCTGATCCCAGCGGCCGGGCCATGCGCTCCGTGCACAAGGAAGCTTACTGATGCTGGTGCAGAAATTTGGTGGCTCTTCCCTGGCGGACGTGGCCGGCTTTAAGGCCTCGGGAGCCTTGATTCGCGAGTATGCCAGCAAAGAACCTGTCATCGTGGTTTTGTCTGCGGTTTATGGCGTAACGAATCTGTTGATTGAAGCCATTGAGCTGGCCGTGGCGGGTAAGGATTCAGAGCCTGCCGTGGCAGAGATCGGCCGGCGCGAGCAGGCCATTATTGATGGCCTTGAGGCAGAAGGCCTTGATGCGGCTGAATTGCAGCGCGTGTTGGACGCGCGCCAGGAACGTTTGCGCAAGCGGTTGGCCGGTATCAGTCTGTTGGAAAACTGCCCCGATGAGAGCCGTGCTGAAATCCTCGCCTCGGGTGAAAACCTGTCCAGTCGCCTTATGGCCGAGGTGCTGCGTCTGCAAAAGCTTGATGCGCGCTGGTCCGACTCCGATGTGTTGCCGCCGGCCAATGACAGCTGGCTGGACTCGCTGATTGATATTGATGCAGCGCGCTCGGCCCTGCAGGCCCGACTGGCCGAAGGTGCTCGCGTGCTGGTACTGCCCGGCTTTCATGGCCGTAATGCCGCCGGCGCCTACCAGCTTCTGGGCCGAAATGGCTCGGACTACTCGGCCGCTGCCGTGGCGGCCGCGCTCGATGCGCGCTGCTGTCAGATCTGGAAGGATGTGGACGGGTTCTTTACCGCTGATCCGTCTTTGGTCAGCAATGCGCGCGTCCTGCCGGAAGTCTCCTACGCGGAGGCCATGGAGTTGTCTTTCTACGGCGCGGGCGTCATCAGCTCCAAGGCCCTGGCACCGCTGGCATCGGCTCAGATTCCCTGTGAAATCCGCAACACCTATGCGCCGCAGCTACCGGGTACCCGGGTGCACGGCGCGGCTAGCAGTGATGCGGCGGTGCGTGGCGTATCGTTGCTGGACCATGTGGCGGCTATCACCATTGCGGGCAGCGGACTGCGCGGCCAGGTGGGTGTGGCGCATCGCGTGATGGGGGCTCTGGCGCAGCGCAAGATTTCCGTGCTGCTGATCGTGCAGTCTTCATCGGAATACTCCATCACCCTGTGCGTCCGCACGGAGGAAGCCGACACGGCGCGCAAGGCGCTGGAAGATGAATTCCACTTTGAGCTTTTGCATGGTCTGGTCAGTGCCATCACGGTGCAGGCGGAGCGGGCTGTGGTGACGCTGGTGGGCGACGGCATGAAA
This sequence comes from Lysobacterales bacterium, assembly GCA_013213875.1. GTDB lineage: Bacteria > Pseudomonadota > Gammaproteobacteria > Xanthomonadales > SZUA-36 > Marinihelvus. Next base: position 1,107 of record JABSSV010000268.1, on the reverse strand, counting down.
CACAATCGGGGTCTGGCGGCGCGCTTTCTTACTGCCAACTCAGCTGCCGGCGTGAATGTTGAAGTCATTGCTCAGGGCTCAACCGAGTGCGCGATTTCCCTGGTGGTCGAGCGTGGGGCCGCCGTGGCTGCCACCCGCGCCAGCCATACGGCATTTTTCAGTCATACCAGCCATATTGATGTCATCCTGCTGGGCTGTGGCAATGTTGGGGCCCAGCTTTTGGCCCAGTTCGAGCGTCAGCGCGAACAGTTGGCAGCCAAAGATCAGGAGCTTAAGGTGCGGGCCATTGCCAATAGCCGGCAGCTGTTGGTGGCGCGTGATGAGATTGATCTTAAGGACTGGCAGGCGCAGTTGGCGCAGGCCGGCAAGCCCTACACGCTGGACCAGGTGCTGGCCATCAAGGACCAGCTCGGTCTGTTGAATCCGACCATTGTTGATTGCACCACGGATGAGTCGCTGGCAAGTGCTTACACGCAGCTTCTGGGCGCCGGTTTTAACGTGGTCTGTGCCAATAAAAAGGCCAACACGCTGGATATGGCCTACTACCGATCGCTACGCGAAACGGCGGCGGCGAACGCCTGCCGATTTCTCTATGAGACCAATGTGGGTGCCGGCCTGCCGGTCATCGATACCTTGCTGGGCCTCATGCGCTCAGGTGACCAGCTACGCGTGTTTCAGGGCATCCTGTCCGGTTCTCTATCCATGATCTTCGGTTTGCTGGAGGATGGGCACAGTTTTTCTGATGCGGTGGCGAAGGCCATGGCTCTGGGCTTTACGGAGCCCGATCCCCGTGATGATCTATCGGGCATGGATGTGGCGCGCAAATTGTTGATCATTGCGCGCGAAGTGGGCCTGCATCTGGAATTGCGTGACATTGTGGTTGAGCCCGTGATCGCTACCGGCTTCGCCAGCGATGCGGAAGTCGTCGATTTGCCTGCGCGTTTGCGGGCGCTGGATGGCGAGTTTGCTGAGAAAGTGAAAGCGGCCTCGGCGGCGGTTGCGGTACTGCGCTACGTTGGCCGCATTGAGGCGGGCCAGGCGCGGGTTTCTGTCGAGGCCGTACCGGCCAGTGAACCGCTCGGTTCCATTCGGGATGGCGAAAACGCC
>JABSSV010000267.1 GCA_013213875.1 Lysobacterales bacterium | reverse complement strand
TTTGCGCCCGGGGCGCCATCACGACCGGTAACGGATCCGGCGCACTTCAGGGGCGCTGCAGTGCGCGGGATCGAAGGGTGAGATTTTAACGCGAAACGGGCCGTCTGACAGGCTTGTTTGGAAAGTGGCTTTTCGGGCCTGATTTGGCCGCTAATTTTCTGTTGTTGATGCGTATAAATTCGTTTAATCTCAGTAAGCTGAAGCGTATAACTAATAAGAATTCATCGAGTGGCACAAGCACGCAAGAAAACCGTCAAGAGCGCACCTACGGTGCAGCGTCAGCTGATCAAGGGGCTAAAGGAAAGCGCGTTTATTGTTTCTATCCTGCTGGCGGTGTTCCTGCTGGCCTGCCTCTGGACCTATCATCCGCTGGACCCAGGGCCTTTCCAGCCGGCAGCGGCGGACACGGTTAATAATATTGGTCGTTTCTTTGGTGCCTGGCTGGCACGGTTTTTCCTGCTCGGCTTTGGCTACATTGCATACCTGGTGCCGCCGCTGGTGGTGTACGCGGGTTGGCGCTTGTATACGGAGTCTGCCCAGGACGGTGTTGACGGCCTGTTTGGCTGGGTAGCACGTATTTCCGGACTGATTCTGTTTCTGCTGGCGGCCACGGGCTTGGCCGATCTGCACAGCAATCCGCTGCAGGAAGTGATGCCAGCCGACGGCGGCGGCGTGATCGGTGATCTGGTTGCGGAGCCACTGCTGCGCAGTGCCGGCATGCTGGGCGCCACGCTGTTTTTGTTTGCCTTTATGTTGGTGGGCATCACGCTCTATACGGGCCTGTCCTGGTTCTGGGTCATGGACATGATCGGCAAGTACACGCTGGCCGGTTTTGAGTGGCTGGTCGCCAGCGTAGCCGGCATGCGCGATACCTTTGCCGGCCGTCGCGCCAAGGCGCGCCGCGAAGAGGTGCGCAAGGCGGACACGGTGCGCCAGAAGAGCAAACCCAAGCCCAAAATCGAGCCGCAGATTACGCCAGCCTCCGAGCCCCCCAAGAGTGCCCGGGTGGCCAAGGAGAAGCAGCAGATCCTGTTCGAGAATCTGCCCGCCGACAGCCTGCCGCCGCTGGACATGCTCGACGACCCGCCCGAGCAAAAGGTGGGTTACAGCAAGGAGGCGCTGGAGGCGCTGTCACGCCAGGTGGAGCTCAAGCTGGCAGATTTCGGCGTTCAGGTCGATGTGGTGGAAGTGCATCCTGGTCCGGTGATCACGCGTTTTGAGCTGGAGCCGGCCGCCGGGGTCAAATCGGCCCAGATTAGTAATTTGTCCAAGGACCTGGCCCGGGGCCTGAGCGTGGTCTCCGTGCGGGTGGTGGAGGTGATCCCGGGTAAATCCACCATCGGTTTGGAAATTCCCAATACGCAAAAGCAGATCGTGTATCTGTCGGAAATTCTCCGCTCGGAGGTTTACGACCAGTCGAAATCGGCACTGACGCTGGCGCTGGGTAAGACCATTGCCGGCCACCCGCAGGTCGCGGATCTGGCCAAAATGCCGCATCTGCTGGTGGCGGGCACCACCGGCTCCGGTAAGTCCGTAGCACTCAACGCCATGATTCTGAGCCTGCTCTATAAGGCGGGGCCGGACGAGGTGCGTCTGGTCATGGTGGATCCGAAGATGCTGGAGCTGTCCATCTATGAGGGCATCCCGCATCTGCTTGCGCCGGTGGTGACGGACATGAAGGAGGCCGCCAACGCGCTGCGCTGGTGCGTGGCCGAGATGGAGCGCCGCTACCGGCTCATGGCCGCCCTGGGCGTACGCAATCTGGCCGGCTTTAACAAGAAGGTGCGTGAGGCCCAGGAGGCGGGGCAACCGCTGGCTGATCCGCTCTACACCATCAACGAGGAGCTGGGTCTGACCGACCCGCCGTTGCTGGAACCGTTGCCGTTTATCGTGGTGATCATCGATGAGCTGGCCGATATGATGATGATTATCGGCAAGAAAATTGATGAGCTGATCGCTCGTCTGGCCCAGAAAGCCCGTGCTTCGGGCAATCATCTGATTCTGGCCACCCAGCGCCCATCGGTGGATGTGATTACCGGTCTCATCAAGGCCAACGTGCCGACGCGCATTGCGTTCCAGGTCTCCTCCCGCGTGGACTCGCGCACCATCCTCGATCAGATGGGTGCGGAACAGTTGCTGGGCCATGGTGACATGCTTTACCTGCCGCCGGGCACGGCCATTCCCGAGCGCGT
>JABSSV010000266.1 GCA_013213875.1 Lysobacterales bacterium | reverse complement strand
TCCGTTCATTTGAACGATCTCCACGGCATTAAGGTGTCTGTGAGCTGTGAATCCTCGCCTGGTAACCGACTCAGCAATCACACTGGAGAGCGCTTAGGTACAAAAAACGCGCCCGAAGGCGCGCTTGTGTGGCATTTTGGAAATCGAGCGATCCCCAATACCTGTTGATGGCGGAGAGGGAGGGATTCGAACCCTCGAAGGGACTTTTAATCCCTTACTCCCTTAGCAGGGGAGCGCCTTCAGCCACTCGGCCACCTCTCCAAATTTTGTCATACGTTCCTGCGATAGCTTAGTCTGTGACAAGCCACTGCGGGCACCGCGTAAGACCGCCTTGGCGCAAGAGACACAGCCCGCTCAACAGCAGGCCGCAAGTCTACCCCCGACGGTGTTTCACCACAAGATAAAAACGTTGAATTCAGCCGTTACCGACAGGGCTTTCGTCGTCTCTTTCTGCCAGAATACGTTGAAAGATCTCTTCCCGATGCACCTGCACGTCTGGCGGTGCATCAATACCGATTCGAATCTGATTACCTTTAACACCCAAAACGGTAACCGTCACTTTCTCGCCGATAACGAGCTTTTCCCCTACTCGTCTGGTGAGTATGAGCATGAATGCCTTCCTTTGGCCCCGGGCCATTCAGTCCTTAAGCAAAGCCCTGCGGTAGCACCCACATGACTTTTCCCTTGCGCCTATCAAAGGACCCGCTCAACCTTTGCGACACGTTATTTCTGCTTATTATTCTATAACTTATCCTCTACCCAGCCTTTGACCGAAGTCAGCGCTTCTGCGAGCGCTTCGGGCTGGTTGCCGCCGGCCTGGGCAAAGTCAGGACGCCCCCCGCCTCGACCACCAACCTGCGTCGCTACGAAGTTTACCAGATCGCCCGCCTTAATCCGAGCCGTCAGGTCAGGTGTCACCCCGGCCGCCAAACGTACCTTCTCACCATCGACCGATGCCAACACCACCAGCGCCGAGCCGAGTCGGTCTTTAAGATGATCCACACTGTCGCGCAGCTGACCGCCATCGATACCATCCACAGCCACGGCCAAAAGCTTTATTTCCCCAAGGCTTTGTGCCTGCTGCAACAGCGCATCGCTTCCTGAGGTTGCCTGGGAAGCCTTGAGTGCCTCTAACTCCTTTTCCAGACCCTTCTGGCGCTCCAGGAGTTGCTCCAAACGCTGCTCCAGACCATCAGCACCAATCTTCAAAGTGGAAGCCAATTGCTGCAGCTGCTGTTCCTGAGCCTGCATCACCTCAACGGCTGGCTCACCCGCCACCGCGATAATCCGTCGGATGCCCGCCCCAATGGCCGTTTCCGTAGTGATTTTGAACTGGCCAATATCGCCAATGCGCTGCACGTGGGTACCGCCACAGAGTTCTGTGGAGAGATCACCAAATCGCAGCACCCTAACCTCATCGCCATACTTTTCGCCAAACAAGGCCATGGCGCCGGTCTCCAGCGCCTGATCAAAAGGCATAAGCTCCGCCACCGCATCAGGGTTTTTACGAATATCCGCATTCACCCGCCTTTCCACCTTCCGCAATTCCTCTGCTGTGACCTGACGCGGATGAGAAAAGTCGAAGCGCAGATGATCCGGGGCCACAAGCGAACCGCGCTGCTCCACGTGATCGCCCAGAATGTCCTGCAGCGCCTTGTGCATCAGATGCGTGGCCGAGTGGTGCAGCACAATGGCCTGACGCCGCGCTGCGTCCACAGAGGCGGTGAGCTTCTGACCGGGCACCAGGGTTCCTTCGGCAAGCTTGCCCACATGCCCGAAAAACTGCCCCGCCAGCTTTTGCGTGTCGCTAACCTCGAAGCTAAAGCCGCTCGTATGCAGACGGCCACTATCACCCACCTGGCCTCCGGATTCGGCATAGAACGGCGTTTGTTCCAGCACCACCACGGCTTCCTGGCCGGCTGCAAGTGCCTGCACTGGCTCGCCGGCGATTAAGATGGCGCTGACCGTACACTCGGCCTCCAGCTGGTCGTAACCAAGGAACACCGTGGGGGTCAGGTTTTGTACCGCCTCCGCACTGATCTGTTCCGCCTGACGAAACTGCCCCGCATCCCGACCACGCTGCTTCTGGGCCGCCATGGCCACATCAAAGCCGGCCGTATCGACGCTGAGTTGGTGCTCCCGTGCGATATCCTGGGTCAGATCCAGGGGGAAACCGTAGGTGTCATAAAGCAAGAACGCCGTGTCACCGCCAATCTCGCCCTTGTCACCGGCCTGATCCATCACCTTCTGGAGAATGCCCAGTCCCGTGTCCAGCGTGCGCGCAAAGCGCCGCTCCTCATCCTCCAAAACACCGGCGATCCGCTCCTGGTCCTTCACCAGCGCCGGATAGGCAGCGCCCATTTGCTCCACCAGGGCCGGCATCATGCGGGAGAAAAATGGCTGCTTCTGACCCAGCTTAAAGCCATGACGAACGGCCCGACGGATGATCCGTCGCAGCACGTAGCCACGACCCTCATTGGACGGCAGCACACCGTCGGCAATCAAAAAGGCGCAGGCGCGAATGTGATCTGCGATCACGCGCAGGGACTTGCTGTCGGGATCACTGGCGCCGGTAAGCGCCGCCGCAGCCGCAATCAGGGCCTGAAACTGATCCGTTGCATAGTTGTCGTGGGTGCCTTGCAGGACCGCCGCGATACGCTCCAAACCCATCCCCGTATCCACGCAGGGCTTGGGCAGCGGGGTCATGGTGCCGTCCGCAGAACGATCGAACTGCATAAAGACGAGATTCCATATCTCCACGTAGCGATCGCCGTCTTCCTCTGCTGTTCCGGGAAGACCACCCTCAATATGGGCACCGTGATCATAGAAAATTTCACTGCAAGGCCCGCAGGGACCGGTATCGCCCATGGCCCAGAAGTTGTCGCTATCAAACTCAGCGCCACCCGGTTTGTCACCGATACGCAAAATGCGGGACGCATCCAGTCCGATGTCATCACGCCAGATCGCGTAGGCCTCTTCATCCGTGTGATAAACCGTTACCCACAGCCGGTCCCGGTCCAGCCCGTAAACCTCGGTTAACAACTCCCAGGCATAGCGAATCGCATCGGTCTTGAAATAATCGCCGAAACTGAAATTGCCCAGCATCTCGAAAAAGGTGTGGTGCCGCGCGGTATAACCCACCTGATCCAGATCATTGTGCTTGCCCCCGGCGCGAACGCATTTTTGCGATGAGGAAGCGCGCTGATAGCTGCGCTGCTCGGCGCCGAGAAAGACATCCTTGAACTGGTTCATCCCTGCGTTGGTAAACAGCAAGGTGGGATCTTCGGCTGGCACGAGTGAACTTGAGGGCACCACGCGATGGGTCTTGTCCTCAAAATAACTCAGGAACTGCTGGCGGATTTCGGGCGTGCTTTTCACGAGCTTGGACCATTCAGAATTGGCAATGCATGGAAGGTATAGGCGTCTGCGGGCTAAGTCCACCCACGGGCGGGAATTTTACGCCAGAAATGGGCCTTGAAAGGGTTGTTCAGGCTGAATCGCGAAGCCGGTCAATGGCCCGCATGATCTGGTCATGGGAAAAGCCCCGGCTCCTGCCACCCCGGTAAAGTCGTGCGCGCTGTTTTTCGTCCAGCGCACCCCGGTGTTTGCGAGCGGCCCAGTCAACGGCCAGAGCATGCCAGTCCGTATCCTGTTCGCCCAGCGCCCGCTCTATCAGCGCGTCCCCCAGACCGCGCTGGCGGAGCTGGGCGCGAATCTTGATGGGGCCATTGAAGCTGCCTACGCGCTGCCGCACGAAGGCCTCGGCAAAGCGGGTATCACTCTGGAGACCGGCTGCCTGTAGCGCCTCAATCGCCTGCCAGGCAGTTGCCTCTTCGATGTCACGCTGCTGTAGCTTGCGCACCAGCTCCACAGCCGCATATTCCCGGCGACCCAAATAACGCAGAGCGATAGCCTGCGCTTCATTCAGATCAGGAGCCGACGCCGACGCATCAGCGGTCGAATCCCCGGTGTGCTGCGAGGCCATGGCTCAGCCGCCGGCGGACCGCGCTAGCCGGCGACCGGCTCGGCCGCGTCATCCGTGTCCGTCGCCTCAGGCTGCGCTGAGGGCAGCAAGACCTCACGAATCTTCTGCTCGATCTCCGTAGCGATATCACGGTGCTCGCGCAGGAACTGACGCGCATTTTCCTTGCCCTGCCCCACTCGGTCGCCCTGATAGCTGTACCAGGCACCCGCTTTCTCAACGATGTTGTTGGCCACACCGAGATCCAGCAGTTCACCCTCGTGGGACACGCCCTGACCGTAAAGAATTTCGAATTCAGCCTGGCGGAAAGGCGGTGCCATCTTATTCTTGACCACCTTCACGCGGGTCTGGTTACCGACCACCTCATCACCTTTCTTGATGGCACCGATACGGCGAATATCCAGACGTACGGAAGAATAGAATTTCAGCGCGTTACCACCGGTGGTGGTTTCCGGGCTGCCAAACATGACGCCGATCTTCATTCGAATCTGGTTAATAAAAATGACCGTGCAGTTAGAACGCTTGATATTACCGGTCAGCTTGCGCAAGGCCTGGGACATGAGGCGCGCCTGCAGACCCACGTGCGAGTCGCCCATATCGCCCTCGATTTCAGCCTTCGGCGTCAACGCCGCCACCGAGTCGACCACAACCAGATCGACCGCACCGGAACGCACCAGCATGTCGGTAATCTCCAGCGCCTGTTCGCCAGTGTCGGGCTGCGACACGAGCAGGTCCTCCACGTTGACCCCAAGCTTTTCCGCATACTGTGGATCCAGCGCGTGTTCCGCGTCCACGAACGCCGCCGTACCGCCGGCCTTCTGCGCTTCCGCCACCACATGCAGGGTCATGGTGGTTTTACCACTGGATTCCGGCCCATAGATTTCGATGACCCGCCCTTTCGGGACACCACCGATACCCAGCGCCACGTCCAGGGTAATGGAACCGGTTGAAATGACATCAATATTGGCTGCCTGGGAGCCGTCGCCCATGCGCATGATGGCGCCTTTGCCAAACTGACGTTCAATCTGACCAAGCGCAGCCGTAAGTGCTTTTTTACGATTTTCGTCCACGTTCATTCCTCTCCTAACTCAAGGGCGGTATGGCTCCGCCTGGGCAACATTATACATAGCAGTCTGCCGGGAACCGGCGCCGGAAGATGACGTCGTTTTACCCTGACAGCCGCACGCTATTTCGTCCTACAAAAAGACCCACGAGCGGCGCGCTTCCAGCGCAAAAGCAGATCGGATGCCTCCCAAGCAAGCGCCCCGTCTCATCCATGGACACAGTGTGCGGGAGGGCGTTCTCAAATCACGATAACGGGTCTGGACAGCTCGGCAACAAGCCTATCAGCAGCCCCGCAGCCAGCGCGTGAGGCGCAGTGAACTGCGGGTCAGTCCGGGCCGGGGATCACTGGACGATACCGGGCCTGCGGGGATTATGCGTCGTTAACCAGGTCCAGTACGCCCTGAAGCGCATAGAGGGTGGTCTGCCGACGAATCTGGTCCCGATCACCAGCGAACACCTCGCTGGCGGTCTTGCTGCGCCCGCCAATCATTGACCAGCCAAAGCACACCAGGCCCACGGGCTTGTTGGGCATACCACCGTCCGGCCCGGCAATGCCGGTGGCAGCAACCGTGATCCCGGCGGCGCTGCCGCGGCGCGCGCCCAAAGCCATCTGCGAGGCGATCGCCTCACTGACCGCACCGTGCTCTATGAGATCGTCATGAATCACCCCGAGCTGATGCTCCTTGGCCTGGTAGCTGTAGCAGACAAAACCGCCATAGAACCAGTCGGAACTACCGGGCTGATCCGTACAGACCTTTGACATCCAGCCACCCGTGCAGGACTCAGCCGTGCACAAAAGCCACTCCCTGCGTCGTAGTGCCGGCGCCAGCTGTTCCACCACAGCAGCGATTTCCTGGTCGAGCATTTCAGGTGTTTTCAGAGACATGCATGATCCTTGTGCGTTAGGGCCAGCGGAAGAAAGAACCCGGGCCGCGCCTGTGACTTCATCCGCTCAGCCGTGTACGTTACACTTCCGCCGATGTCAGTTCCAGCCAGCGATGCCCTAGCCGGCCATACACCCCTAATGCGCCAGTACCTGCGCATCAAGGCCGATCACCCGGAAACCCTATTGCTATTTCGCATGGGCGACTTTTACGAGTTGTTCTACGACGATGCACGCAAGGCCGCGGCACTGCTGGACATCACGCTTACCACCCGGGGTGAATCCAATGGTCAGCCCATTCCCATGGCGGGTGTGCCCCACCACGCGGTAGACAGCTACCTGGCCCGCCTGCTCCGCAAGGGTGAATCTGCGGCCATATGCGAGCAGATTGGTGACCCCGCCACCAGCAAAGGACCCGTTGAGCGTGCGGTC
>JABSSV010000265.1 GCA_013213875.1 Lysobacterales bacterium | reverse complement strand
GGATAGCTGACGATAACACCTCGCTCCCGACTGAAATTGACCGTGGCGCAGCTGGTGGTCTCTACGACGGAGAAGTTCACTTCCATGCCGCCGGTAATGGCGGTCAACCAGCGCCGAAAAAGATCCGTTGATTGATGTAGGACGCGCGCATTGTCAGCCAGAATATCCGGGTGCACCTGGAGATCGAGCGTTTCCGGCGCGTAGTTGGGGAGCGTGGGGCGAGTGACCTGAGCACAGCTGGCGACCAGGGCTGTGAAGTTCAGGCGCTCGGGACGTTGTTGTAGCTCCGCGTTAACGATGGTTTCCAGCATGCGCAGGCCGTAGTAAGCGATCGGCGAGCCCACATTCAGCTCATAGAGATCAGACTGGCGGAACCAGATGTCATCGTTTAGTGGTTGCTGCAGAAACAGGGACTCAAGCCGCGCCTTGGCCGCTTCGTTCTGGCCGTTCTCCACCTCATCCTGAGCCGTAAGAAACGTCTCAATCGAGCGCGTGTAGTGGTCCGGAAACGCATCCCGCCCTCCGAAAGGTTGGTAAAAAGCGGCCAATTGCGCGGCGGTGTCGTTTTCCGTCTGGTCCAGGCGACAGGGAATGCCAGCGATGCCGGTGAGTCGCTCGGTGACGAGAATGCCCTCCGTGTAAGGCCCTTCATTGGGCTGCCATGAGATGAGCGCCTCGTCGTTGTTGGCAAACTCCACGCGTACCGTGCCCCACGGCAGCGTATCCACTTCCTCGGAGTTGTAGCGCGGAGGCGTGTCGGAACCGGAAGACTGCACCAGGGATACTTCCGCCACACGGCCGTCGAAAGGTCCCTGACCCACCATCCAGGTAGGCCGACCCTCCAGGTGCGCGTACCAGGTCACCGTGAGTTCCCGTTGCCCATTGTTATCAATGACTTCGCTCAGCCAGCCGTGTCCCGATTGGTTGGCGTTGAACCAGGAGCCGCTCATGCAGGCGCGTTGCGCTCCCTCAGCCACGGCCGTCAGGCGCGTCAAAGACAGGCTGCCGCGGGTGGCCGGATCAGAATCACTGGTCCAGCTCACTTCCGCAGAATCCGGTCCGGAACGGCTGACGGTAAGCGTTCCCCAGGGCAGTTGGCGAATGGCGTCAGCGTCAAAATCCGGCGGAAATTGACCGTCCATAACCTCTAGCAGATCGATCTCTGTGGTCTGATCAGAAAGGGGTGCTGCGCCGTAGAACCAGACGGGCCGGCCCTGCTTGTGCGTATACCAGATGGCAAAAAGCTGTGCCTTGTCGGCCTCGCCGAAGACCTGGAATTGAAAGCCCTGGCCATTCAGCGCCGGGTCGTACCACAGTCCGCTAAGGCGGTTCTGCACGGCGTTAGACGCCTGAGTGGCGGTGGTCATGAGCCAGAAAGAAAGAGCCGTGAAGAGGAAAAAACTCAATCGCAAAAGCTTACCGTTCATGGCGGGCTTGCTATTCATGGGGTCGCTCCGGAGGTGCACCGATGTGTCCCTATGATCGCAGAAAACCGCGTCGCGGTGCGTTGGCCTGAGGGTGCAATCGCCAGCCGGGTGCAGCGAGGGGGCGACGCGAAAGTCTTCGCGCATGCGGACAGGCTGCCGTTGCCCCTGGCTGGCTTCTGCGCGGGTAAGGAACACGTGACGGGAAACCCCTATAATCCTGTGGTCAACCCAATCACCACAGCGCCATTCCGGCGCAACCGTTGCGAATGTCTTTAGGAGAAATAATACGATGAGTCGGAAATTCCTCACGCCCGTACTGCTGGGCACGCTCTTGGCAGCGCCGCTGGCAGCGAAAGAAGGCATGTTCACCCCCGATCAACTACAGGATATCAGCGCCCCGCTGCGTGCGGCGGGCCTGGACATGGCGCCGGAAGCGCTGGCGGACCTGACCGGCTTTCCCATGGGTGCCGTGGTGTCCCTGGGCGGCTGCTCGGCCAGTTTTGTGTCGCCCAAAGGGCTGGTGGTGACCAATCACCACTGTGCGCGCGGTTCCGTGCAGTACAACTCAACGGCGGAAAACAACTACCTGGACAATGGATTTCTCGCCGCCGAGCTGGCCGATGAGTTACCGGCCGCACCCGGTTCGCGGGTTTACGTGACCACCGAGGTGAGTGACGTGACCGAGCGCATGCGCGCGGACAGTGACG
>JABSSV010000264.1 GCA_013213875.1 Lysobacterales bacterium | reverse complement strand
GCGCCATGACACCCGCCGCGGCAACGGCCGCCTCTGCCGCGCTCTCACCGGCACCGTCAGCCAACGCCGGAGCCTCTGACGCAGCCGTTTCGATAACCGACTCAGCCAGCGTAACAGGATCTACCTCCCGGGCGTCCTCGGCCGCTTCCTGCAGGGTCTCTGCTTCATCAACCATCGCGCCGACGTCGGGTAGCGCCTCCTCGGCCGCAAGCACAAGCGGGGGCGTTTCAAGCCCATCTTCCGCAGCCGGCTCCGGTTCAGTCACCGGCACCTCGGGAACCACAGGCTCCGGCAATGCCGCCAGCGCGTCGCCGCCGGAACCGCCCTCTGTTTCAGCAGCTAGCGCGGCGCCGACCGCATCTGCAATGGTTGGTGCCGCAGGCGCCTCAGCAGTGGGTGCCGCCAGGTCCGCTTCCGGCTCATCGAGCTCCGGTGTCGGCGCAAAGGGCGGACCGCGGTCCACCACCGTTTCACCCGGTTCCGCCTCCTGCGCAGGAGGTGCCGGCAGCGGCTCAGCATCGGGGACCGGCACTGCCGGTGTCGCCGCCAGGGGCGCAGGTGCCTCTTCACGAAATGGTGAGGTAGTTGCAGCAGGCTCAGGCGCACTGGCCACCACGGGCTCCGAGGCCCCGGCGCGGCGCGGCGCGGGCAGCGGCGCCGGCGCGTCAAACGTGGGGGGATCAAGGAAAACCGTGTACTGGCGGAGCATGCGGCCACTGGACCAGACCACCTCCAGCACCAGTTGCACCACCGGATCCTTCATGGGCTGGCGACTGGTGACGCGGATGTGGGGATCGGCCAGATCGCGATTAATGGTAAATTCCAGCGGCGTACCCAGCGCGCTGCGGGTCAGGCCCATAATCTGGAAGTCCGATGGAGAGGCCAGGCCCGCCGTTACCGTCGCCATCTCCGCCTCCGAGCGCGAGATCAGGTCGATTCGAACATCCAGAGGCTGCTCATAGTAGGAATTTACCGTGGCCTGGCCTAGGCCCAGGGCGCTGGCCAGTGGCGTGATGGTTAGCGCGGCCAGACCAGCCAGCCAGCTGCTTTGCCGTGCGCCCTGTGAACTCCGTGCCTGCTTTGCGTCCTTCATGCAATTCCCCATTCCCTAGCTAGTATGTCGCGACCGTTCCGTCGCATCCCCTGACAAAAGTGTACGTAGGCTCCGTGAGCGATGCTAGCGTTGGCGCGCTCCCCGTTGCTCCAGACCCTGCAATATCTGTACCGCATTCAGCGCTGCGCCCTTGCGCACATTATCCGCTACTACCCAAAGATTCAGCCCACGCTCGTGGCTGAAATCCTTACGCAGACGGCCCACATAAACCGGATCATGGCCCGCCGCATGGGCGGAGGGCGTGGGTGCCAATCCCGGGTCGGTCTCGGTGCTCAGCTCCACACCCTCGGCTGCATGCAACAGCGTCTCGATCTGTGCCAGCGTAAAAGGTTCGCGCGTCTCCAGGTGCACCGCTTCTGCATGCCCGAAAAATACTGGCACACGGACCGCGGTGGCATTCACCGCTAGCGCATCGTCCTCAAGGATCTTCTGCGTCTCCCAGTGCATCTTCATTTCTTCCCGCGTGTAGCCGTTGTCCTGCAGGCTATCAATGGCCGGCAGGACATTGAAAGCG
>JABSSV010000263.1 GCA_013213875.1 Lysobacterales bacterium | reverse complement strand
GGTGCCCGCACAGGTGCAGGCGCAGTTTGCGAAAATGACCGCAGCCCCGCCGGTTAATAACCTGCAGAACGGCTGGAATGTGATCACGTCCGGTCTGGGGGATTATGGAACGCAGTACTTCCTGCGCGCGTACACGACGAAAATAGGCTATGGGGCCAATCAGGCTGTGGATGCGGTCTATCCCAATGCGGCTGTTGACAGTGAAGGTCAGCCCTTTAGTGGCAGCCACCGCTACCTGTTGCATTTCGATGCAGATAAGATGCCGCCGGTGGAAGGTTTCTGGTCCTTGACGCTGTATGACAAGAAGGGCTTTCTGGTGGCTAATCCCATCAACCGCTATAACCTGGGAAGCATGAAAGATTTGACCTACAACGCTGACGGTTCACTGGATCTGTTGATTCAAGCCGATGCGCCGGCTGATGATCGCTCTAATTGGCTGCCGAGCCCGCCTGCCGGCCAGGGGTTTGAGCTCACTTTTCGCATGTATTATCCCAAGGAATCCGTTGTTAGCCGCAGCTATGTTATGCCCGGCGTTGAAAGGTTGGACTAGACAGTGCATAAAAAAAATCGTTACGGAGAGACTGCGCAGAAAGATGGTCTTTGGGCCTGCGCGCAGGGGCCGTCAGGGGCTGTAAGAACGTTGGCAGTACTGGCCCTGATCTGGGGTTCCATGCCTTCGCAGCCGCTTATGGCGGATGTCGGCGATGGGCCGCGTGCTTATTTCCCGCCGCCGGTCGACACCAACGTTTTTTCCCTCTATGGCATGCAGATCTCCGGTAACTCCATGTTTAACTCCGGCATCGTAACGCCGGAACTGGATTTGGATATTGATCTGCTGGTGGGCCAGTACACCCGCACCTTCTCATTGGCGGAGCGCTACGCGTCCTTCACGGCGGTACAGCCCGCCGGCCGCTTGGTATCGGATCTGCTCTTGCCCAATGTTCCCGATCGCGGTGCGCGGACCAAGTCAGAAGGTCTGGGTGACACGCAGTTGACCTTTACCATGGGCATTTACAATCTGCCGCCGCTGACCGAGGCCGAGTACGCGGCCTACCAGCCCGGCTTGGGTATCGGCGCCCTGGCCAGAGTCACCTTACCCACCGGGGAATATGACGCCAGCCAGTCCGCGAATCTGGGGGCCAACCGCTATTCCTTTCAGTTGGGCAGTCCCATTACCTTCGCCTTTGGTAACAGTTTTCTGGACCCGAAACTGACCACGCTGGATTTTTTGCCCAGCGTGACCTTCTATGGCAGCAATGACGATCCTTTTAACGCTGATCGGCTCACTCAGAAGCCTCTGTACAAGTTGGAGGCGCATCTGACGCATAACTTCAACGCGGGGCTTTGGGCTTCGCTGGATACCATCTACTCTTATGGTGGCGAAACCGAAACCGACGGCCTGGCAAACGGCAACAAGCAGCGCTCCTGGGGTGTGGGTGCGAGTGTCGGCGTGCAATTTTCCAAGTCTCTGGGGCTTAAACTCAGCTATGGTGAGGCAGTCAAGCGCAATGACAGCGGCCTGGACGGAGATTTCGCACGGCTGGTGCTGATATACGCACAGTTGTAACTTCAGCGCGTTACGGTGCTATGGCGCAAGTGTAAGCAGGGTACCGGCGACGCTCTACCCGCCAACATCGGCTTGTGTGCTGGCAACCATTACTGCCATAGTTCAGCCTGCCTTTGGCGGGTACGCAACAAG
>JABSSV010000262.1 GCA_013213875.1 Lysobacterales bacterium | reverse complement strand
TTGAACTGGAAATCAGCTACCGCACCACGCCCGGTGCCAGCGCGCTGCAGTGGCTACCGCCGGAGCTGACCGCCGGTGGCCAGTTGCCGCTGGTCTTTTCCCAGTCCCAGGCCATCCACGCGCGCAGCTGGGTGCCGCTGCAGGACACGCCGGCGGTGCGCATGACCTATGAGGCGACGCTGCGGACGCCGGAGAATATGCTGGCTCTGATGAGCGCGGACAATGACCCGCTGACGCCACGCAGCGGTGTGTACCAGTTTGAAATGCCGCAGCCCATTCCGTCTTACCTGCTGGCTATCGCGGCGGGCAATCTTTTCTTTGCGCCCATTGGTGAGGATACGGGGGTGTATGCCGAGCCGGAGTTGCTGCAGGCATCCGCCTATGAATTCGCCGAGACCCAGGACATGCTGGATCTGGCGGAGCAGCGCTATGGCCCCTATGACTGGGGTCGCTACGACCTGCTGATTTTGCCGCCGGCCTTTCCCTATGGCGGTATGGAAAACCCGCGCCTGTCCTTTATCACGCCCAGCGTGCTAGCCGGTGATCGCAGCCTGGTGTCCCTGATTGCCCATGAGTTGGCGCATTCCTGGTCAGGCAACCTGGTGACCAACGCTACCTGGCGCGATATCTGGCTGAACGAAGGCACCACCAGCTATCTGGAGGCGCGCCTCATGGAGGAACTGTTTAGCAAGGACCGCGCTGATGAGGAGCGGGTGCTGGCCTGGAATGGCTTGCAGGCGGATGTGCTCAGCGTGCCGCCGCAGTTCCAGCCGCTGGCGCCGAAGGTGTTGCCAGAGCATGGCGAAGGACCGGCTCAGGGCATGCAATACGCCAAAGGGCAGTTTTTTCTGGAGCACCTGGAGCGGCTGTTCGGTCGCGAGCGCTTTGACCCCTTCATCATGGCCTATTTTCAGGCCTTTGCCTGGCAGTCCATCACCACCGAGACGTTTCTCGACTATCTCGATGAGCACCTGCTGAGCACTTATCCGGGCATTTATACGCGCGCACAGGCCGGCGAGTGGCTTTATGAGCCGGGCGTGCCCGCCGATTTCCAGCCGCCGGTGTCGGCGACCCTGGCGGCGGCCGCTGCCGCTGCCAGCGATTTCGCGGCCGGCAGTCTGGCCCTGGATGCGCTCGACCTGGGGGATTGGAGTCCGCACGCGGTGGTCAACTTCATCAATAGCCTGCTGGCGGAACTGAGCCCGGCGCAGCTGACGGCTCTGGATGAAGCCTTTGCTTTCAGCGCCTCGGCCAACGCGGAAATCAGCCGCGCCTGGTTTATTCAGGTGGCGCAGCGGCGCTATGAGCCGGCCTACGCGGCCATGCAGGCGCATCTGGGTCGCCATGGGCGCATGAAGCTGATCGTGCCGGTCTATGCGGCGCTGGATCAGAATGGGGTCGATGGCGAGCTGGCCCGGGAGCTGTTCCAGGCCAACAAGAGCCGGTACCACCCCATTGCGGTGGATGCGGTTCAGAGCGTGCTGCCCTGAGCTTGCTGGACGCCTGCCGGCGCTGGCGGCGGACGCCCGGCAGGGAGTCAAACCGGTCGGGCTGATGTGCTAATCTTGCCTTGACCCCGTCCCCGCCCAGGGGTCGAGTAACCAAAGAGAAATGAGGAGAGATCATGGGGTGCACGGTAACCATGTCGCTGATTACGGAGCGGCAGGACGGACCTATTGGTGACGATTGGCGCTACGTGGTAGAGGCCAAGGTGTTTAATGAGGGGTTGAAAGGCAAGGGAACCATTAAGGTGCCCGAGCATCAGCTGCCACCGGGCGTGACCCAGGAACCGCCCGGGCCGCCGGAGCCGGTGCAGATGGACGCGGGTGATGGCGGGGATGTGTTGATCCGTTTGCAGGTCGATGCCACGGAAGTGGATATGTTTATCAACGACCGGGGCTCGGCCTCCATGGATGTCACCATGCCCACGCCAAAGCCTGGCGAAGCACCGCTGACGAAAGACATTGAGGTGTCTGTGGGCGTGGTGGAATCGCCCGGCATCTCCGGTGAGACCTCCGTGTTTCGGGTGCTGGTCCGCTTTGTGGCGGCCTGTTCCTGATGCGCTCGCTGGTACTGGCAGCTGCCGCTGCCACGCTGACCGCCTGCGGCAGCAGTGAGCCGGAAGCCCCGCCCGCGGCGGCGCCTGCGGACGAGCTGGCGGCAGTGGTTGAGCCGCTTGAAGCCACACCGGAAGTGATCGAGGAGAGCGCGGCCATGAGCACCATGAACGGTACCGTCACCTATCTGATGCGCCGGGCCTTGCACCCGGAAGCGGTGATTCGGGTGCGTCTGGAAGACATCAGTCGGGCCGATGCGCCGGCCACCGTGCTGGCCGAGACCCGCGTGGAAGCGGCCGGTCGTTCCGTACCGATTGCCTGGCAGCTTGAATATGATGCGGACGCTATCGATGCGCGCATGGTCTATGCGGTGCGCGCGGAAATTCTCGGCCCTGAGGACACGTTGATGTGGACCTCCGATACGGTGCACCCGGTGCTTACCCGGGAGGCGCCGGCCGATAACGTGGAGATCCTGGTGGTGCCGGTCCGGGGCCGCTGATCGCGACGTTTATCAGGCCATGAGCCTGTTCAAGTCCGTGCGCGTACTGCTGCTCCTGCTGGTGCTGCTGGCGGTTGCCAGTAACCACTGGCTGGGGGCAGCCCGCCTGGCGAGCTGGGAACAGCCCATCTGGATTACCGTCTATCCGCTGGCTGCCGATCAGAACCCGGCCACGCAGCGCTATATGAATGCCCTGCGCGCGACCGACTTCGACGAGATCAGCCGCTACCTCTCGGCCCAGGCGCGACGCTACGGTCGGGATCTTCCGCAGGCAGCCCGCTTTCAGCTGGCGCCGCCCAGCAATCAGCTACCGCCCGCTCTGCCGGCCGATGGGCA
Organism: Lysobacterales bacterium; assembly: GCA_013213875.1. Lineage (GTDB taxonomy): Bacteria > Pseudomonadota > Gammaproteobacteria > Xanthomonadales > SZUA-36 > Marinihelvus. The sequence continues at coordinate 525 of JABSSV010000262.1, read as the reverse complement.
AACGCTGGCCATCGCCTGGTGGTCCTTGCGCATGCGCTGGTGGGCCTGGCGCCAGCGGTCAAGCGATGGCCTGCCGACACCGGACATTCAGGTTTTCATGCAGTACCGCACCGCCAAGGGCAGCACCCAGCTGGACCGCTCCGTGGGTCTGCAAAAGGGGCGTTACACGCTGGTGCAGGCCTACGCCTCACGAGGCCAGGCACCACGTAACCGCCTGGTGATGACGCACGAACTGCTGCATGTGCTGGGCGCGACGGATAAATATGTGCCGGGTAGCGGTCTGCCGCTGCTGCCCCAGGGCCTGGCCCGGCCCGAGGCCACGCCATTATTCCCCCAGCGCGAGGCGGAGCTGATGGCGGGCGCCATCGCCCTGTCACCGACCACAGCGCGTCGCCCGGCATCACTGGCGCAAACGCTGATCGGCGCACAAACCGCGCGTGAGATTGGCTGGCTGGCGCCCCCGCGCTAACCCGTCTCACCGACTGCTGACTCGGTTGAAGAGCGCGTAAAATATGGGCCGTCCGA
>JABSSV010000261.1 GCA_013213875.1 Lysobacterales bacterium | reverse complement strand
ATGTAGCGGTTGCCAAGATCAGCCCAGAGCAGGGTCGATAGCATGATGGCGAATAGAATCAGGGCGCCACCCATGGTGGGCGTGCCCGCCTTCGAAAAGTGACTTTCGGGGCCCAGTTCGCGAATGGGTTGACCCACCTGACCCCGTACCAGGCGCCGGATGAACCAGGGACCGAGCAGCAACGACAGGCCCAGAGCCGTCAGGGCGCTCAAAATGGCCCGCAGGGTGAGGTAGCCAAACACGTTGAAGTTCGTATTGACCGCGCTAAGCCATTCAAACAGTGCCAGCAACATCAGTCTGTCTCCTCAGCTGCGTGGGGCTCAAGCGCCGCCGCAACCACCTCTTCCATACCCATGGAGCGGGAGCCTTTCACGAGCAGGCTGACTCCCGGATGCAAATCCTTGCGCAGGGCTTCCAGCAGTTCCTCACGGCTAGAGAAGTGCTCACCACCCGCACCAAAGGCCTGCACGCTCTGGCGACTGCGCGGCCCGTAGGCCAGCAGTCGTGCCACACCAAGAGAGCGTGCCAGGGCGCCCATGGTGGCGTGTAACTGGTCCGAGTTCGCACCCAGTTCGCGCATATCCCCCAGCGCCAGCCAGGCCTCTCCAGCTTCGCTGGTCAACACTTCCAGCGCCGCTTTCAGGGACGCTGGATTGGCGTTATAGCTGTCATCGATCACCAGCCAGCCACCCCGCGCCCGCTGCACGTTAAGACGTCCGGCAACCGGGCGGGTTGCGGCGAGACCGGCGTGGATGTCGTCCAGCGACTGATCGAGCGCCAGGGCCATGGCCGTCGCCGCGAGGGCGTTCTGTACGTTATGGGCTCCGGGCAGGTTCAAGTGCAACTCAAAGCTCCCCGCTGGGGTATGGATGCGCGGCCCGCTCGCCGCACGCTCCATGCGCACGTCCGCAGCCGGAGAATGTCCAAAAGTCAGAACCTGTTGGCACTGCAAAAGTCCCTGCCACAGCGGCAGATAGGGCTCATCCAGATTAAGAACAGCAAAGCCGGAGGCAGGCAGGGCTGCATACAGCTCACCCTTGGCGCGGGCCACGCCTTCCTCATCACCAAAGCCCTCCAAATGGGCCGGTCCAACGTTGGTAATGAGGCCTACCTCGGGCTCTGCAATGCCTGCCAGGTAGCGGATATCCCCGGCTTTGCCAGCACCCATTTCCAGCACGGCAAACTGATGTGACTCGGACAAACCGAACAGGGTTAATGGCAGACCCAGCTCGTTGTTGTAGTTGCCAGCGGTGGCATGCACGGAGCCGGATTGGCGCAGAATGCTGGCCAGCAACTCCTTGGTCGTGGTTTTGCCATTGCTGCCGGTTATGGCAGCCACCCGGGGCGCCAGGCTCTGGCGCCAGGCGCGGGCTAACTCGCCCAGCGCATAGAGCGTGTTGGCAACCCGCAGCTGGGGTACCGGGCAATCGACCGGCCGCTCCACCAGCACCGCCACTGCGCCTGCTGCCACGGCTTGCTCAATAAAGTCATGACCATCCACCTGCGCACCCGGCATAGCGGCAAACAGCATACCCGGCACCACGGCCCGCGAGTCGGTGGTCACGCCGGTAAACCCAAGCTGGCTGTCTACCGTGCAACCTGCGTACATGGCCGCGTCCGCCAGACTCATATGAATCATGCCGCAGCCTCCAGCACGGCCCGCACCGTGGATTCATCGCTGAAGGGGATTTTCTGACCGGCGATTTCCTGCCATCGCTCGTGACCTTTACCCGCGACCAGCACAATATCGCCGGGACCGGCGGAACGAATGGCTCGCTGGATGGCCAGGGCACGGTCTGGCTCTACCGTGACCCGGGCTGGATCTTTCATACCGCGCAACACGTCGTTGATGATCGAGTTCACCGACTCGAAACGGGGGTTGTCACTGGTCACAACCAGAGCATCAGACAGTGATTCGGCGACCTGGCCCATCTCCGCGCGCTTGCCCCGGTCACGATTTCCCCCGCAACCGAACAGACACACCAGGCGACCACTGAGATGGGCACGAATAGCACTCAGCGAGTGCGCCAGCGCATCCGGCGTGTGAGCGTAGTCGATCACGACCACGGGCTGGCCCGGCGCGCCGCCCAAACGACGCATACGGCCGGGAACGGGCTTGATCAACTCCAGTTCGCGCACCGTGTCACTCCAGGGCAGGCCCAGCAGCGTTAGCGCGCCGGCCGTTGCCAGCAGGTTGGAGACGTTAAAGCTGCCCATAAGACCGGAACGAAGCTCAGCCGGACCCCAGGGACTGTGCAGACGCAGGGCCATGCCATCAGCATCCTGACCCAGCAGCTCCGCCGTCAGCTCGGCGCCCGGCATGAGACCGTAGGACAGCACTTCCTGCTGTCCGGACAGCTCACGCACCCACCGGCGGCCGGTCATATCGTCATGGTTAATGATGCTGAACCGCGGCGCATGCTCGGTAAAGAGGCGCCGCTTGGCGGCTGCATAGGCCTGCATATCGGCGTGATAATCAAGATGATCGCGGCTGAGATTGGTAAAAATAGCCGCGTCCATCTGCACCGTATCTACCCGCCCCTGCTCCAGGGCATGCGAGGAGACCTCCATGGCCAGGTGGTCAGCGCCGCTGTCCATGCAGTGCGCCAGCACCCGATTGAGGGTAAAAGGATCCGGCGTGGTGTGGGTACCCGGCTCCAGCTCATCCAGAGGGCCATAGCCCAGCGTACCCACCATGCCGGCGCGCCCGTGCACACGCTGCCAGGTTTGCGCCAGAAAATGGGCGACCGAGGTCTTGCCATTGGTACCGGTCACCGCCGCGATGGTCATGTCCTCTGACGAAGCGGCCCAAAAGCGCGAAGCCAGCTCCCCCAGGTGCTGGCCAAGACCGTCAAACTGCACCATCGGCACGTCCAAATCGGGTGGGGCACGGCGCCCGTCATGCAGGATGGCCACGGCACCGCGCCGCACCGCCTCTTCCGCATGATCCAGACCATGGCCACTGGCTCCGCGGACCGCCACAAAGGCCGTGCCGGGACCGACCTGACGCGAATCCATGGCCAGACCGGCCACACTGACATCAGGCACGGCATGCAGCCAGCCTTCCAGCAGGGTACGCAGGCTCATGCCGTAGGTCATCGCGCCACCTCCCTGCTGACCGACAGGTGTTCCGGCTCCGGCAGATAGTCGTCGGGCGGCACGTTCATCACCCGCATGGCACCCGCCACCACGGAGGAAAACAGCGGCGCCGCCACATCGCCCCCGTAGAACTTGCCTTCCGAGGGGTCGTTAATAACCACAATGCAGACCACACGCGGATCGCTGGCCGGAGCAAAGCCGGCGAAGCTGGCGATATAGCGCGAGGCGTAACCCGCTGCGCTGGCCTTACGTGATGTGCCGGTCTTACCGGCCACCCGATAATTTTGTACCCGCGCCTGACGGCCCGTACCTTCGTCACCCGGTACCGTTTCCAACATGGTGGCTACCTCGCGCACCAGGCGCGGATCGGCCACGGTTACCGCCGGATTGCTGGCGCCCAAAATCAGGCTGGGCTGACGTAGGCGGCCCTCATCGGCAAGCACCGCGAAAGCCTGAGCAAGCTGCAGTACGGTGACGGACAACCCATAGCCATAGGAAATGGTGGCCTGCTCAACGGGACGCCAGCGCGCGTGATCGCGCAGAACGCCGGCCGATTCACCCGGGAAACCGGACCCGGTCGCCTCGCCAAAACCGAGGCGCGTGTAGGTATCCCACATTTGCTGGGATGACAGCTCACCAACCAGCTTGCTCATTCCCACATTGCTGGACTTGGTGATCACCCCGGTCAGATCCAGCAGACCGAAATTGCGATGGTCCTTGATCGTGTAGCCCGCCATATAGACGTAGCCAGGATGGGTATCCACCGGTGTACTCGGCGCGGCTACGCCGTTCTCCATCAGCGACAGCACGGCCACGGGCTTCATGACCGAGCCGGGCTCAAACACATCCGTCAGCGCGCGGTTACGCACACCGTCACTGCTTAGACCCGGTCGATTGGGGTTATAGGAGGGCTGGTTGGCCATGGCCAACACTTCACCCGACTCAATATCCAGCAGCACCACGGAGCCCGACGCGGCCCCATGCTCCAGCACAGTGCGCTTGAGCTCCCGATAGGCCAGATACTGGAGTCGTCGATCGATGGTCAAACGCAGGTCCTTGCCCGGCGCCGGTTTGCGTACCAGCTCGATTTCCTCGACCGTGCGGCCTTTCCGGTCCTTGATCACGCGCTTGCTGCCGGGCGTGCCCTCCAGCCAGTCGTTGTAGGCCAGCTCAAGACCTTCCTGGCCAATGTCATCGATATTCGTAAAGCCCACCAGATGGGCCGCCACCTCACCCGCCGGATAGAACCGTCGGTATTCTTTTTGTAACTGCACACCCGGAATATCCAGCTGGATCAACTGCTCCGAGATACCGGGATGGACGCGGCGCTTCACCCAGACAAACTCCCGCGAGGCACGCTGGGTCAGCTT
>JABSSV010000260.1 GCA_013213875.1 Lysobacterales bacterium | reverse complement strand
GCGCCATGGCGCCGTCAGTGTGCTGCAGTACCGTGAACTGGGCTATCTGCCGCACGCACTCCTGAACTATCTCGTGCGTCTGGGCTGGTCACATGGCGATCAGGAAGTTTTCACCCGGGAAGAAATGATCGAGTTGTTCGACATTGAAGCGGTGAACCGCAAAGCCGCAGCCTTCGATCATGAGAAGCTCAAATGGCTGAACCAGCACTGGATGAAAACCCTGCCACCAGAAGAGGTGGCCATCGAGCTGCAGCCGCAGCTAGAGCGTCTGGGCCTGGACCCGGCTCAGGGGCCGGCCTTGGAAGACCTGATCAGCGTCCAGGCCGAACGCGTGCAGACCCTGGTGGAACTGGTGGAGGCCAGCCGCTGGTGTTTTGAGGATTTTGAGGATTTCGATGCGGGGGCGGCCAAGAAGCATCTGCGGCCGGTGGCGGCGGAGCCACTGCAGGCGCTGCGTGAGCGCCTGCAGGCGCTGGACGACTGGACGCCGGCAGCGCTTGATGGGGCAGTCAAGGCGGTGGTGGCAGAGTTGGAAATCGGTTTTGGCAAGCTGGCCCAGCCGCTGCGGGTGGCCCTGACCGGAGCCGGCATGTCGCCCTCCATTGACCAGACCCTGTGGTTGGTCGGTAAAGAGCGATCGCTGGAGCGCATGGACCGGGCCCTGGCCTTTATTGCGGCCCGGGCAGCGCAGGCCTAAGCGTCCATGTCTAAAGTAGAGCGCCTCTATCACCTGCACAACATTCTCAGCCAGCGACGGACACCGATCAGTCGCCAGGAACTGATGGAGCGCCTGGGGTGCTCGCAGGCCACGCTCTACCGCCTGATCGCTGAGCTGCGCGATTTTCTTGGCGCGCCCATCGAACAGCATGAGGAAACGCGGGCTTTCTACTACGACCGCAGCTATGAACAACACTTTGAATTGCCGGGCATCTGGATTAGCCCGGACGAGTTACAGGCGCTACTGACGGCGCGTCAGGTGCTGGGCAATGTGCAGCCCGGTTTGCTGGAAGGCGAATTGGCCTCCCTGCAGCGACGCATCAGTAACCTGCTGCAGGATAAAGGGGTTGAAAACGCCGGGGGCGATTCGCGCATTCATTTGCAGCCGGTTGCTGGCCGTCCCGTGCCCGGGCATCTGTTTCAGGATGTGCTGGGTGCACTGGTGCAGCGCCAGCGGCTGGACATCAGCTACCACGGCCGTAGCCGCGATGCCATAAGCGAGCGGCAGGTATCACCGCAGCGACTGACCCAGTACCGTAACTCCTGGTATCTCGATGCCTGGTGTCATCAGGCCAAGGGTTTGCGCAGTTTCGCTCTGGAACGAATCAAGTCACTGGCGCGGGTGGAGCAGGCGGCGCGGGAAGTCAGCGCCGCGGAACTCTCCGGTCACTATGACCAGTCCTATGGGATCTTTTCCGGTCCCGCTCGCCACACTGCCCGCATTCGTTTTTCACCGGAAATGGCGCGCTGGGTGGCAGATGAGCAATGGCATCCAGATCAGGCCGGTCAGTTTGACGAGCAGGGTAATTGGACCCTGGAAGTTCCTTTTAGCGACCCCCGGGAGTTGGTCATGGATGTGCTTCGCTATGGCGCCGAGGCAGAAGTGCTGGCACCGGACTTTCTGCGCGAGGCGGTGGCGGAAGCGGCCGCAGCCACCATGCAAACCTATCAAACCCGCGACTAAGCACCGGTTTTATCACTTATTTCCCGGCTTCTCATGATTTGAGAAGCGTCTGTGTTCTCCTGTGTCGCAAGCCAGAGGAGCAGCACACATGTTAAGCAGTCACTGGGTCGATCTGAATTCGCAGCCAAAAGGCGCGACGCTGGTTGCGTCCGCACGCCGCGACGCTCACAGGGGGCATGAGGGAGAAGCCGCACAGGCGCCGCATACGGGCGGCAAGGCAGCCCTCCGCTGGGCCCTGGTATTGGCCAATGTGGTGGGTGGT
>JABSSV010000026.1 GCA_013213875.1 Lysobacterales bacterium | reverse complement strand
TCCTGAAACAGCGGTACCACACTGCCATTGGAGTTCAATACGTTACCGAAGCGGACCGTTACGTAGCGCGTGTCGGAGTTGGCATTAAATTGCTGACAGACCATCTCTGCGACCCGTTTCGTCGCACCCATGATGTTGGCCGGATTGACCGCCTTATCGGTACTGATAAGCACAAAGGTCCCCACGCCATGACGATCGGCCGCCTGGGCCAGGCGGCGGGTCCCCAGAATGTTGTTACGCGCAGCTTCCCGAATCTGGTTCTGCAGCATGGGCAAATGCTTGTAGGCAGCCGCGTGAAAAATCACATCCGGGCGATAGCGTCCAACCACCTTCTCGACCGTGGCCGGGTCACAAACGTCGCCCAGCACCGCCGAGAGCACCAGATCTTCAAACTCTCCACGCAATTCAAGATCAATGCGATACAGGGAATATTCACTGTTATCGACGATGACCAGTTCCGCCGGGTTCAAACGGGCGATCTGACGGCACAGCTCAGACCCGATAGAGCCGCCACCGCCAGTGACCATGACACGCTTGCCGACAAGGCCTTGCTGCATCGCTTCCCAGTCCAGCGACACCGGCTCCCGTCCCAACAGGTCATCAATAGCCACTTTTTTGAAGACATTGATTTGCGTGGCCTGACTTCCCATATCCTGCAGCGTTGGAAGGGTCCGAAATTCCAGTCCGCTCTCTTCACAGATCCGCACCACGCGCTGCATCTGCAGATTGGTGGCGGAGGGAATGGCAATAATCACACGGTCGGCTTGTACCTGAGGCGCTACCTGAGTCAAGTCGTCAATCGTTCCAAGAATCGGTACGCCATGGACTTCACCGCCGCGCAGGCGCTGGTCATCATCCAAAAACCCGACCAGTTGATAGCCACCACGATGGCGCAGTTCCCGCTCAAGCATGGCACCAGACCGTCCAGCGCCAAGCACCAGGGTTCGGCGCAGTCCTTCCCCGGTATCAGGGGCCAGCAAAGCGTCTTTCCAGGAGCGGTAGACCATGCGTGGAGTGGCCAGCGTAATGAACAGAAGAACCGGATAAATGAGCGTCGCCGACAGCCAACCGACCCCGCTAAAACCATGCAAAACAGCCAAACCCACCGCAATGAGTGCAGCCCCTATCAGCGATGCACGGGCAATATTCCACATGTCCTTGAAACTGGCAAAGCGCCACAAACCCTTGTACAGGCCGGTGGCCCAGAGCACCAGGCCTTGTAGTATCAGCACGAGGGGTAATTCACCGTTGAGATGCCATGAGGCCGGTGCTGGCGCATCAAGAAAACGGGCGGCCAGCCAACGCGCGGCCCACCAGGCGAGCACAACGACCAGTAGATCGTGACACACCACTGCGGCGCGCGGGTGACGGAGCCAACCGTGACTGGTTTTCGCAGCTGTTTTTCTCACTGTCGCTCCCCTGCTCTCAACGCTCTTCCATTAGACGAGGCGGCCACTTTTGGCTCAGCACACTCCATGTGCCCGCTAGTACAGCCAATGTGGACGCGGAAGCTATCCACTGCCAGGCCCCGAGGTCCCCAGCGAAAATCACTAACGGATAGATAATCGCGATATTAACCGCCTGATAAATCAGTGCAACGCGGCTATGCCCCCCCCGGACAGACAGCATTCTCTGGTAGATATGCTCCCGGTGGGCAGTATACCACTCATCGCCGCGCAGCATTCGCGTAAGCAGGGTCATGCCGGCGTCGACATGAAACAGCGCCATCACAAGCAATGCCAGAGGCAATGACAAAGCACCTAGAAGCACCGCGACCATCGTCAGGCCTGCAAGCAGCCAGCCGAGCGGCAAAGACCCGGCGTCCCCCAGAAAAACCCGGGCGCGGGGGAAGTTCCAGGGTAAGAAGCCCGCGCATACAGCCACCACGCTCAAAGCCGCCAGCATCCACTCCGCCAAGTCAGCGCGACCGAAACAGAATGCCAACAAGAGCGAAGAACTGATTCCCTGCAAAGCAGCCATGCCATTGCTGCCGTCCATAAAATTGAAACTGTTAACACTCCAGAGTAGCCACAGGAACATGAGAACAAGGCTCCAACTCGGCACACTGAAGGGTAAAAAAACAAGCACCGTGAGCGCCAGCAGGGCCTGTAGAAGCAGGCGCAACGCAGCCGATAAAGGCCGCAAATCATCAATCAAACCCAGCAGGGCCAGCAGGGCCGCAGCAGGCAGCAGCAGCTGCATCCACGCAAACGGATAATTCCCAGAGGGTAGCAGGAGCACCAGCGTGAGCACGCAGACGATCCCGGCACCGGTGGGCGTAGCGCGCTCGTGACTGGAGCGTTCGCCGGGTTCGTCAGGTGGGAGATAACGCCTGGCCAAACCAAGATAGGCGGCCACGAGACCGCTAGAGAGAATGACGGCCAGCAGCAGCACGAATGACGTTTCCAGCGCCATAACTCAGTGACAGCAGCGTAGCTGCGCCCTAGTCACCCAGCACGCCGTGGATGACCCGCGTGGTGCTCCAGCGACGACAGCTGGGGCACTGCCAATAACTGGTGTGACCACTGTAGCCACAATGACTGCAGCGATGTGTTGGTTGTCTAGCCAGTAGGCGTTGGGCCACCGCGCGCAGAATCTCGTCACCGGATTCGATCTCCGGGCCGCCCTCCAAACGCAGCTCAATCAACCGATCCAGCCCTTTCACGGAGGGGTGCTTGTGCAACTCGGCGGCGAGAAAACTGGCCGCAGCATCTATTCCCTCGCGACGGCGAATACGCTGTGTGAGCTGCAGAATAACGGCAATACTGCCGTGCTTTTCACACCATTCCCGGAGCGTTTCCTCGGCGCGCTGGGTGGCCTGCGCGCATTCGGCACACTCCAGATATGACTCAAGAATGTCGGGAATAAAGTCTGCATCCAGCTCAGCGATCTCCTCGTAGATACCAAGCGCCTCCTCGAATTGCTCCCGATGACGGGCAATCTTGGCCTGAACAATACGCGAGCGGATACCCTGGGGGTCATAGCGACGGGCCTGACGCAGATGTTTTCGCGCTGCCTCAACCTCGCCCTGCTGCAACGCTTCTTCAGCCAGCTCACAGCAAAAGTGGCTCATGATGACCCCCTTCTTCTCGCCGGTGATTTCTTCCAGCTGGCGGCACTTCTCAAGCGCCTTGTCCCAATCTTTTTCCTGCTGATAGATTTCCAGCAAATGGCGCAAGGCCGAGGGTACGTGTGAATTGCGTTCTGTCAGCTCGCTAAACAGGCGTTCGGCGCGATCGAAGAGACCTGCGCGCATGTAATCCTCACCCAGCTCCAGCAGCGCCTTGGTCCGTTGGCGTTCGTCCAGGCTGTGCTTGCTGATGATGTTCTGGTGAATGCGGATGGCACGGTCAACTTCGCCACGGCGACGAAACAGGGATCCAAGCGCCAGGTGGGTTTCGAAGGTGTCCTTATTGACCTCGGCCATCTCCAGAAATACCTGAATGGCCTTGTCCGGCTGTTCGTTGAGTAGGTAGTTCAGACCCTGAAAGTAGCGGCTGCTGAACTGCTGGTTTCGCCGTGCCTCGTTGCGCCGAAAAAACTTACGGGTCAACCAGCCGCCGCTACCTGCCGCTGCCAGCAGAGCCAGCAGCGCAAGCGCAACCCACTCAAACATCATGAGATTCCGGTGTGCTCGGCGCGACTGCCGGTGCGGTAGAGCGGGCACGCCGAAGCGCGATGCGGAGTGGTAACACCTGGAGTAGCCACAGCAGGAGCAAGCCAAGCAGGAGTCCGACCGTCAGGGTCAGCAGCAACACCAGCCCCAAAGGCCAGTGGAATTGCACCCACAGCAGGTCAAGATGAACCGGATCGGGGTTCAGCGTACCAATCACCAAACCGAGCGCTACCGCGAGTAGCGCAACCAGACCGAATAACAGCTTATACATGGCGCCTCCCGGGTGCGCGAATGTTTAAGACTCGTTAACGCGTTCGCGCAGCGACTTACCCGGCTTGAAGTGTGGCACGTATTTACCCGGCAGTGAAACAGCATCGCCGGTTTTCGGATTGCGGCCCAAGCGAGGCGCGCGATAATGCAGGGAAAAGCTGCCAAAGCCGCGAATTTCTATACGGTCACCGTCAGCCAGGGACGCGCTCATCTGCTCGAGAATGGCTTTGACACCGAGTTCCACGTCGACGTGTGCGAGGTGGCTCTGCAGCTCTGCCAGGCGATCAATGAGTTCTGATTTGGTCATTTCGTTGCCCCATTTATGCGTTCTACTAACACAGCAGCGGCGGGCGGCCGAGGCCGCCCGCCCTGGTCATCAGCTGCCCTGGTCAAGCTGCTCTTTCAACAGCTCACCCAGCGAGGTGGTACCGCTGGAAGAGTTCGTCTGCTGATACTCCTCCAGTGCCTCGGCCAGCTCGTCATCTTCAACGGCTTTGATCGACAGGCTGAGAGAACGGCTCTTGCGATCGATGCTCGTGAATTTGGCCTCGATCTCCTGGCCGGGTGAAAGCTCCTTGGTGGCATCTTCAACCCGCTCTTTGCGGATCTCAGAGGCACGCAGGTAGCCCTCAACACCATCAGCGAGCTCAACCACAGCGCCACGCGGATCGACTTCCTTGACCACACCCTTGACCAGGCTGCCCCG
>JABSSV010000259.1 GCA_013213875.1 Lysobacterales bacterium | reverse complement strand
GCAGCTAAAAAGACCGCTGGCGTGCTCGGTGATGATCTGGCAGTAAACGCAGAGCAGGTTTCCGGCGTCAGGGCGGCGCGCGAACTGCCGGTGGTCTGGGCCGTGGCCAAAGGGTCTCTGGTCAATAAGGCGATCCTGGTGCCTGCGGCGCTGATCCTGAGTGTGCTGGCACCCTGGGCTATCACCCCGGTGTTAATGCTGGGCGGTGGTTTTCTGTGCTTTGAAGGTATGGAAAAAGTGGCTCACAAGCTGATGGCTGATGAGCACGCAACAACCCAGTCAGCCGATACGGAAACAGCGCTGCTCGATCCGGCGGTGGACCTTGCGGCGCTGGAGGCTGCGAAGATAAAGGGCGCGGTGCGCACGGACTTTATCTTGTCCGCGGAAATCATCGTGATTTCCCTGGGCACGGTGGCCAGCGCCAGTCTCGGCACGCAGATCGGTGTCCTGTGTGCCATAGCGGCCATCATGACGGTCGGGGTTTACGGCCTGGTGGCAGGCATCGTCAAGCTGGATGATTTGGGTTTGGCGCTCAGTCAGCGCTCCGGGCGTGTGCTGCCGGCGCTGGGCCGCGGCATCCTGGCATTTGCACCGCGTTTGATGAAGTTTCTATCTATCGCTGGCACCATCGCCATGTTTTTGGTGGGCGGCGGCATCATTGCGCACGGGTTTCCCGCCCTGCATCACCTGCAGGAATCCCTGCAGGCCATGGTCGCCGGTGGCTTGCCGTCGACGCTCGTCGGCCTGCTCTACACCGGTGTTATCGGCATGCTCACCGGCGCCTTGCTGGTCGCTGCCTTGAAGCTGGGGAGCAAGTTTTTCAGCGCTAGCCGGCAGACTGCCGGCTGATCTGTTTTCAGCCGCGCAAGATCAGTTTTGCCGCGGGCCAAAATTCAGGGTTTGCGAGGCTTCCCGAGCAACCGGCTGGCCGTCTTCAAAGCGGGGCGCAAAGCGCCAGCGGGAAATGGCTTCAAGGGAGGCCTGCTCCACGACGTCACTCACCGTTGATTCTGTGATTTCCGCCTGCTGCACCCGCCCGCTGGCGTCAATCATGAAACTGATGGTCGCGCTACCCTGCTTCTGCTCAATGTCTGTCCCCAGGCGGGGGGAGACCGTGTAGAGCGGTTGCAAGTCCACGGCCTCGGTGTTGCCCCGCGCACGTCCGATGGCCTGTGCGCTGGCCGTTGCTGCCTCGCTGCTCCCCATCCCTTCCAGTGTTTGCACGTTGAGCAAATGGGTGGAGAACTCCAGCTGATTTTGCGGTCGGGCGGGGTCGGCGAAGGTGGCGATGGCTGTGGTCAGCCAGTCGGCCGCTGTGGCCAGGTTGTTGCTGGCCAAAGCGTATTTGGCCAGATAGAAGGCCGCCTGACCGGTCAGCGCATGGTCGCGGCCCAGGGCCGAGGAAAGAATGCTGTAGGCGCGCTCAAGATGCGGACCCGCGAGCGGTGATTGGGCTCGATCCAGCAAGGTCATGCCGGCCTTGAGTTCGGTTATTCCGGTGGCCTCACTTTCTGCGCCTTGATGCAGCGCGGTGAGTCTTGCTGCCTCGCTAAAGGCTTGGTCCTGTTCTGCGGCGCTGCCACGGCCGCTGCTGGTGGCAAAAGCCTCAGCCAGGCTGACGTAGACGGAGATTAGTTCCTTGCTGTCAGCGCCAAATGCCGCTTTGGACTGATTCAGCGCGCTCAGCAGGATTTCCGATGCTTGCGGTCCGCGGCCGGTGGCCAGCACGGCGCGTCCATAGTTCAGGCTCAGTCTGGCCAGCTCCGGGCTGCCGTTTTCAAATAACTGCTGGCCGGCGGCATAGGCTTCCGCGCCACGCTGGGCCGCTTCCTCCATCTGTCCTGCCGACACGGCGGCCTGAAATGCGCCGTAGGCCGAATCGAAGGTAGCTCGGTCCTGAGCGTGGAGAGCGGTTGGTGAAAGTGCCAGGGTTAGGGTGAGGCTTAAAGCCAGAGCTTGATGTTTCATGCCGGTGGTCCAGAAGAACAGGCGCCTAAGCTACCCGCCTGCGCGCTCTGGGGCAAGGGCAGCCGTCAGCGATACGTTGGTTCTGTTTCGGCCCGCTTTTCCGGCTGTGGTCTGCTACCTGCGCAAACCAAGGCCTGAACACAGGCCCTGGGCCGCTGAAGGCGCCATCCGCTGGGTGCGAAGCACCTGTGCTATGTTCTTGGATTCCGCACTTAACGATGGCGCCCCATGACGTCAGAAAACGCCTGCATAACTCTGCGCGGCCGGGGCTACAAATGGGCCAGTGGCTTGCCGTACTTGCGCGCGGCGCAAACATTTTGTGGGCGCGTCAGATGCTGGGGCACAGGCCCGCTTGAGACATGACGACGCAGATACCACCCGCGCCCGGTCTCACGGCCTGGTATCAGCAAGGACGCCTGGAGCAGCATGGCGCACATCGCCTGTTCCTGGCCGATGCGGGCGCTGGTCCCGCGGTGCTCTGTCTGCATGGGTTTCCCACTGCATCCTGGGATTGGTCCCGACTTTGGGCAGGTCTGGTCTGTGAGCATCGCGCGCTGGCACCCGATATGCTGGGCTTCGGTTTCAGTGATAAGCCTCGTGGTCATCCGTATCGGGTAATGGAGCAGGCTGATTTGATTGAGTCCGTGGTAGCGCAGCGTCTGATTCGTCGCGTACATCTGCTGTGTCATGACCTCGGTGATACGGTGGGTCAGGAACTGATGGCCCGGCAGCAGGACGGCGTTCTGTCCTTCGAGGTGCGTTCGGTGTGCTATCTCAATGGTGGTCTTATCCCCGGCGCGCACCGCCCACGGATGATTCAGCGTTTACTGGCGGGCCCGGCTGGGCCTGTGCTGGCGCTGGCCATGTCCAGGCGACGTTTCAAGCGCAGCTTCAGTGCCGTGTTTGGTCCTGAGACAGCCCCTGATGACGCCGAGCTTGATCGGTTTTGGCGCCTGCTGACTCATAACGGTGGCCGCCGGGTACAGCATCGTCTTATTGCCTACATGGCTGAACGGCTTGAGCATGAATCGCGTTGGCTGGCTGCTTTGAAACAGACGCGGGTACCCCAGTGTCTGATCAACGGTCTTGAGGATCCGGTTTCGGGCCGCCATGCGCTTGAGGCGTACGAGCAGCTGGTGCCGGCTGCGCGTACGCATGCCCTGCCCGGTATCGGTCACTATCCCCAGTTCGAAGCACCAGCACAGGTGCTGGCGGCCTGGCGGTCTTTCCGTCCGGGCTAGCCAGGGTCCCGGCGCACCCGCGCTTGGGCACCTTGGTGCTTTTTTGCAAAAGCGGCTAAAGCCAGCATGCCAGTTTGTCTAAAGCCAGCTTGCCAATTTGTCTAAAGCCAGCTTGCCAATTTGTCTAAAGACGTTCTTCCCGTTTGTCTAAAGCCAGCTTGCCCTAGGCGGGGCACTTGGTCGCGCTGGATTTCTGCGGTCAGGGCGGCACAGCTTCCCAGGCCAATGTGCCAAAAACCACTGCTCCCTCGAACAGGGTTGCCAGCACTTCGGTGTCAGAAATATCCCGCGCTTCGAGATCAAACAGGTTGCGATCGAGCGTGTAGACGCTGCCATTGGCCAACACGAGGTCCCGCGCCAGCAGCGCCTGGCTGCTCAGCAGGAAGCTGGTTCCGAGCAAGAGCGCTAAACCGTGTCGCCAGAGGCTTTTTTGCCTGTGCTTTGTCTGCCTGGCGGTGCATGAACCCAGTCTGGCCTAGCAACGGTGCGGGGGCGCTATACTCTGGATATCCCGAACCTAGGCCCGCTTGATGCAACGAATCGTTTTAGTTTGGACTGTGCTGTTGGGATTGTCCCTGACGGCCTGTGATAAAGCGCCGGTACCCGGCGCCGAGCCCGCGGCCCCGGGGGGCGATCGTGATGAATTTGGCTGTATTGGCTCGGCGGGCTACCAGTGGTGCGCTGCGACCCAGTCCTGCGAACGTCCCTGGGAACTGGCCCGAGAAGCCAATTTTGATGATACCCGCGAGGCTTTCGATAACTACTGCGCGGTGGCATCAGACCCCCCGGCTGACGCCCCTACCCGCGTGTCCTCATAGGTTTTGAGGATTGGCTAGACTGAAAAGAATTTTCCCAGGAGATGGATTATGCGCCCGGTAAAACTGATGCTTGCCACCGCCACCCTGCTCTGCGCCCAGTCGCTTACGGCAAATGAACTGGCCACCAGTGTAAAAGCTGACTATGACCAATACCTTGGTGCTCTTTTTGAGCATTTTCATCGCAACCCGGAGCTGTCCACCATTGAGACGGAAACGGCGGCGCGCATGGCTCAGGAGCTCAGGAGCGCCGGCTTCGATGTGGCTGAGGGTGTGGGCGGCACCGGCCTGGTCGCGCTGCTTGAGAACGGTGACGGACCACTGGTGATGATGCGTGCCGATATGGATGGCCTGCCGGTGCAGGAGCAGTCCGGGCTGGAATATGCCTCGGTCAAGCAGCAGCGCAGCCCTATTACGGGCAAAGAGGTGCATACCATGCATGCTTGTGGCCACGATGTGCACATCACCAGTCTCGTCGGCACGGCGCGGCAGATGGCGCAGCGCACAGACGCCTGGCAGGGCACGCTGATGTTAATCGTCCAACCCGCGGAAGAAACCGGTGCGGGCGCTAAAGCCATGCGCGCTGACCGAATCTGGGAACGGTTTGGCAAGCCAGACTTTGCGCTGGCCTTTCACGTATCAGCCAATGATCCGGCCGGTATTGTCAATGTCACCGAGGGCAGCCCTTATGCCGGCGCTGATTCGGTAGACCTGATCATTCACGGTGTCGGTGGGCATGGCGCCAGCCCGCATCAGACCAAAGACCCCATCGTGCTGGCCAGCCAGATCGTGCTGGCGCTGCAAACGCTGGTTTCCCGGGAGTTACCGCCCCGTGATCCAGGCGTGGTTACCGTGGGTTCTTTTCACGCGGGTACCAAGCACAACATTATTTCCGACCGCGCGCAGTTACAGCTGACCGTGCGCAATACCAGTCCGGAGACCCGCGAGTTGTTACTCAGTGGTATTCAGCGTATTGCGGAGAACACGGCCCGTGCCGCCGGCGTACCGGAAGACAAGTTGCCTGAAATGATTGTGAGCCCCGATTTTGTTCCGCCGACCACCAACACGCCGGAGCTCGCGCAGCGGCTCAAAGGTGCCTGGTCCGATGCCATGGGGCCGGAGGTGGTGCAGTTTCGTCCGAGCAAGGGCATGGGCGCGGAGGACTTCCCGTTCTTCACCGTGGACCCCAGCATTCCGACGGTTTACTGGGCCGTGGGCGGTACGCTCCAGGAATGGTTTGATGCAGCAGAGCAGGGCGGCCCAGCAGTTGCCGGGCATCACTCACCATTCTTTAAAGTGGCTCCGGAGCCAGCCGTTCGCGTCGGTGTGGAATCAACGGTAGTGGCTTTGATGGAGCTGATGAGCGCGGAGTAAGCGAATGAGGAGGCCCTGGTGTGTTTTGTTTAAAAAGCGATAAATAGATAGTAAGTTCGGATTTTTCGCTGATTTAAGCTGCTTTTAAGAGATTTTTGCCTTCTGACTATGGGGCAATATCAGTTCTGACCCGGGACTGTCGGTCTTTAGCAGCGCTGAGAATGTGTTTTGTGAGCGATCAAACGCCTCTAAAATGATTGATCGTTGCCAAAAAATTTCTAAATTAAAGGCATTGGCCTTTTTCTAGGAGTTCTGATTAATACTGAGCGCTAATGTGCCCTGTGGGCTGCGTGAGGCCGTTCCTGAGGCCTTTAAAAGCATTATGAGGGAAAAATAGAGTTATTATTTGCATACAAAAGAGTCTTATTTGCACAAAAAAGCACCCTAAATGGGTGCTTTTTCGTTGCAGCTGCTATGCCGATATGGCCCTGGGGTCTGCTCGGTTTATGAGCGGTTGTTTTCCTCCAATGTCACCTGGCTTGCAGCCTCTATCATGCGCCGATGTAATTCTTCCCGTGGCTGAGGCTGATGCAACGCCAGCAGGGGCTCGGAATAGTAATCGACAGGGGTGGCGAGTTCTCCTTGTTTCCGCGAGGTCACGAGACGGAATTCCGGTCCGCTCTCGCCCTCGGTGTAATCCAGCACGATGCGGGCATTACCGTTTTTCAGCACCAG
>JABSSV010000258.1 GCA_013213875.1 Lysobacterales bacterium | reverse complement strand
TTTTATGGGTTGTATTCAGGCCCCATAGCGCCTTGCAGAGGTCGCAGGCGAAGATGGCGATACCACACCGGATCGCCATGATCCTGAAGACCAATATGTCCACGGCGGCTCATGCCATAGTCCGGCCAGGCCCTGAACTTGCTGGCGCGCACGCGGGCCCGCCAATCCGCCGAACCCAGTGTATAACGCACGACCCGCTGACCATTCAGCCAGTGCTCAACCTCGTTGCCCAGCACGCGAATACGCACCTGATTCCAGGATCCGGCCGGCCGCACCACACCGCGCGGCGCCGCATAGAGGCCATAGGCAGCACCCGCCGAGGTGAGCGCATCGGCGCCATCGCGATGGCCCGCGTCATCCAGCACCTGCATCTCCGGTGCGCCCTGGTAGATGGCGGGCAAACCGGGCATGGCCAGATAAAAGATGCCGCTGTTACCCCCGGCAGAGACTTTCCATTCCAGCGCCAGCTCAAAATCCGCGTAGCGCGCTACGGTCATCAGATCACCCTGACCTCCAGCACCATAGAGCACACCGTCCGACGCCTCCCAGCTGCCCGCTGGCTCCGCGTCATGATAGCCCCGCCAGCCATGCAGCGTGTCACCATCAAACAGACTGATCCAGGACCCCGCTGCCGGCTCTGCAGCCAGTAGCGGCGCACTCGCGCCGAGCAGGCACCCCAGCAAGGCGCGTGCTGCTAAAGCAGCGAGCCGAGCCTGAGTCTTGCCACGCTTCATGCCTGAGCCGGCTCCAGCGCCCCGTCCTCGCTGGCAGCCACGGCCGGCGGGTTGAAGGCCACAGCCAGCAACACCGCTGCCGCCACCGAGATACCGGCTGGGATCAGGAACAGGGTCTTGAAGTCCGTCACCCCGTCTACGGTGAATACGGACTGCAACAGCCAGGGGCCGACGCTATTGGCAATCAAGGCCCCCACCCCGAGAATCATGACGTTAAACAGGCCCTGGGCGCTGGAACGTGCATCTTTCGGGAAATAAGCATCCACGAAAATATAGACGGTAGCGAAGAAGAAGGCGTAGCAGATCCCGTGCACCAGATTGACCAGCACGATCAGGCCCGTGTGCTCCGGCAGGTAGGCAAAGACCAGGAAGCGCAGCGCATAGCCGAGCACACCGACCATGAGGGTGATCTTCCAGCCCAAGCGCTTCAGCGCCATACCCAGCACCAGCATGGTCAGAATTTCCGCAATCTGACCGATACTCATAACCGGCATGATCCAGTTACCCGGAATACCCACCTGCTCGCTGCCGAAGAAAACAGCGGCCCAGTTAAAGTAGGCGTTGTGCACAAAGGAATCCGCCAGCGTCACCAGCCACAAGACCAGCATGTAGGGATGACGGAGGAACTTGAACGCTTCCAGCCAGGCCAACTTCTCACCACTGCCAGCCGCCGCCTTACGGGCTGGGGTATGCGGTAAAAACAGGGCAAAAAGCGCCAGCGCCAGGCCGGCAAAACCCGCCACGCGGAAGGTCCAGGGCGTGGCTGCGCGTAATGCATCACCGCTGAGACCATTGCTCAGTGCCGTACCCAGCCAGGCAATTAGACCATCGGGCTGCGCTGCTTCCACCGCGGCCCAGTCCACAAAGATGAAGGTGAAGGGCCAGGCGGCGAGAATCCAGCCAATGGTGCCGCCCATACGGATCGGACCAAACTGGGTCTGCGGGTCCGACAGATTCGCGAAGGCGATGGAGTTGGTAATCGAGATGGTGGGCACATAGAACAGGCAGTGCACCCACATGAGGATGAAGAAGGGCCAGAAACTGGTGGTCAGAGTCAGTCCCAACATGGCCAGGCCACCGATGAGAT
>JABSSV010000257.1 GCA_013213875.1 Lysobacterales bacterium | reverse complement strand
CGTGCCCGTTACTGGCTCTGACGTGCTGGGCTCGGCCCTGACCATGGACAAAATCCGCTCGAAGCAGCTATGGACCCAGACCGGTATTCCGACGGCGCCATTTTTGGTGATCGGGCCGGAGGAAACGTCCTTCCATACGGTCTTTGAGGCCTTCACAGCGCCGGTGTTCGTCAAACCAACGGGTCTGGGTTCCAGCATTGGCGTGTCCCGGGTCATGACGGCGGCAGATTTGCCTGCCGCGGTAGCACTGGCAAGACAGCACAGCGCGACCGTGGTGGTGGAGCAGGGCATCACGGGCGGTGAGTATTTCGTGGGCATTCTCAATGGTGAGGCCTTGCCCCTGATACGCATCGAAACGCCGCACGAATTTTATGACTACGCAGCCAAGTACGAGTCCGATACCACGCGCTACTACTGCCCCTGCGGTCTGCCCGCCGAGCAGGAAGCGCAGCTGAGCCGCTTGGCTCTGGAGGCCTTTACGGCCTTGCAGGCCTCTGGTTGGGGGCGGGTCGATCTGATTCTCGACGCGGACGGAACCCCCTGGTTCCTGGAGGTCAACACGGCGCCGGGAATGACGGATCATTCGTTGGTGCCCCAGGCTGCGGCAGAACTGGGCGTCGGTTTTGATGAGCTGGTCTGGCGGATTCTGGAGACCAGCTTATGACGTCCCGGTCCCAGCAGGCAGAACGGGTGGAGCGCTATCACGTCAGCGTTGGCAAGGCCGTGGGCTCGGTGCTGTTCCTGGCCGCCATTGGCGGCGTGCTGTGGATCTGGTTTGGCATGGTCAAGTTGGATCGCTGGCCCATCCAGTGGCTGGAGGTAGACGGTGGTTTTGAGCGCGTAAGCGCCGAGCAGGTCCGTACCCGCGTTGCGCCGCTGGCTGATGGCAGCTTTTTTACCGTTAACCCCGAGGCCATTCGCGCGGCAGCGCGGGAACTGCCCTGGGTAGACCAGGTGCAGGTCGTTAAAAGCTGGCCCGATACGGTGCGCGTGGTGGTGAGTGAGTACACGCCGGTCGCGCACTGGACCGAGGGGCGGTTGATTGCAAGCGACGGGACGGTCTTCGAAGTACCCGGTGCCGAGCGCATGCAGGGCCTGCCCTGGCTGGAGGGTCCGGATGGCAGTCTGGACCAGGTGCTGGAGCACTGGCAGATCTACGCCGAGGCCCTGCAGCAGGCCGGAGAGCGCATTGAGCGCATTCGACTGGACCGCCGCGGTGCCTGGTCGCTGCAGTTGCGCAGCGGCACGCGGGTTGAAATAGGGCGCAATGAAGCGATCGACCGCCTGCAACGCATGGCCATCAGCTGGCCGGCGCTGCGACGGCAGCGGGCCGCTGTGCCCATGGCGGTAGATCTACGCTATTCCAACGGCTTTGCGGTTCGTTGGTCCGATACGCCACCGGAGTTGGCGGCCAACCGCTGAAGGAGCGGATGCAGAGGCTTATGGCAAAGAAACAGGAAAAATCACTGGTGGTCGGGCTCGATATCGGCACCTCGAAAGTGGTTGCGATTGTCGGCGAGATTCAGGAGGACGGCACCGTGGAAGTGGTTGGGCTCGGCTCACACCAGTCGCGGGGCCTCCGGCGTGGTGTGGTGGTGGACATGGCCTCTACGGAACAGGCGATACAGCGCGCGGTGGAAGAGGCGGAGTTGATGGCTGGCTGTGAGATTCATTCCGTATTCAGCGGTATTTCCGGCAATCACATCCGCTCCCAGAATTCAGATGGCACGGTGGCCATCAAGGACAAGGAGGTCAACGATCAAGATGTTGATCGCGTGCTGGAGGCGGCGCGGGCCATACCCCTGTCTGCGGATCAGAAGATCCTGCACGTGTTGCCGCAGGAATATGTACTGGACAACCAGGACGGCATCCGCCAGCCCATCGGCATGGCCGGCGTGCGTTTGGAGGCCCACGTGCATGTGGTGACCGCAGCTTTGGCTGCCACGCAGAACGTGGGTAAATGCGTGTCCCGCTGTGGTTTGACGGTGGATGAGCTGATCATCACCTCGCTGGCCTCGAGCTATTCGGCCCTGAGTGAGGATGAAAAAGAACTGGGGGTCTGCCTCATGGACATCGGTGCGGGCACTACAGACATTGCCGTGTTCACCGGTGGCGCCATTCGCCACACCGCCTGCATTCCCATTGCCGGTGATCAGGTGACCAACGATATCGCGGTGGCGCTGCGGACGCCGACCCAGCATGCAGAAGACATCAAGATTCAGTACGGCTGCGCGCTGGAGCAGCTGGCCGGAGGCGAGGAGACCATCCAGGTACCGAGCGTCGGCGACCGTTCCTCCAGACGGCTGGCGCGCCAGACCCTGGCGCAGGTGGTGGAGGCGCGTTACCGGGAGTTGTTTTCTCTGGTGAATGCGGAACTGCGACGCAGCGGCTATGAGAATTTGGTGGCATCCGGCCTGGTTCTGACCGGCGGTGCCGCCAAAATGGAGGGCGCGGTAGACCTGGCGGAGGAGGTATTTCATATGCCGGTCCGCCTGGCGACCCCCCAGTACGTCACGGGACTATCTGACGTGGTCTCCAATCCGGTGCATGCGACCGGTGTGGGCCTATTGATTTACGGCAGCCAGGCGGACGGTGGAAGAAGCCTGTCCGGTTCGTCTGGTGGTGACTCATTGATGGACCGGGTGCAAAGCTGGTTCCGGGGTGAGTTTTAAGAGAGCAGGCAAAGACGCTATGGGCAGGATCGGGCTCATAGCACCATAAAAGGCGAGCGAGAGGAGCAATACACAGATGTTTGAACTGGTGGAAAACTATACACCCAGCGCCAAAATCAAGGTGGTGGGTGTCGGCGGCGGCGGCGGTAACGCGGTTAGCCAGATGATTGATGCAAATATTGACGGCGTGGAATTTATTGCGGCCAATACGGACGCTCAGGCCCTGCGCCAATTCAAGGGCAAGAGTGCGCTGCAGATTGGCTCCAGCGTCACCAAGGGACTTGGCGCCGGTGCCAATCCAGAAGTAGGCCGGCAGGCCGCGCTTGAGGACCGGGATCAGCTGGTGGAACTGCTCAGCGGTGCCGACATGGTCTTCATCACGGCGGGCATGGGCGGTGGTACCGGTACCGGTGCGGCGCCGGTGATTGCCCAGGCGGCCAAGGAACTGGGCATTCTGACCGTGGCGGTGGTCACCAAGCCGTTTGCCTTCGAGCAGAAGCGCCGCATGACCATTGCAGAACAGGGTATTGAGGAGTTGGCGCGTCAGGTGGACTCGCTGATTACTATTCCCAACTCCAAATTGCCCCAGGTCATGGGTGAGGATGCGCTGT
>JABSSV010000256.1 GCA_013213875.1 Lysobacterales bacterium | reverse complement strand
GGAGGGGCTGGCCGATCATCTGGCCACGGGAAGCGCCGATCCGGCGGTCGAATCAGAGCAGCTGGCTGCCATGCCGCAGGCGGCACGTTGGCCCAAACTGCTGCCCTGGCTGATCACGGCCCTGGTACTGGTCGGCTTCATCTTCGGCTTTGCCCGCAGCCCGGAGCTGGGTTGGACCCTGGTCATGACCTGGGTGCTGATCAACGGGGGCCTCTCTGCGCTCGGGGCACTACTGGCCGGTGGCCACCCGCTGACCATCCTCAGCGCCATGTTGGCTGCACCACTCACCTCCCTGAATCCCACGGTGGGTGCCGGTATGGTCGCGGGCCTGGTGGAATCTCTGCTGCGCAAGCCAAAGGGTCGGGATCTGAAGCGCCTGCGCGACGATGCCACCACCCTGCGCGGCTGGTACGGCAACCCGGCGACACGCATTCTGCTGGTGTTCTTCCTGTCCAGTGCCGGCTCCGCCATTGGCACCTACGTGGCCGGATTCAAATTCGTGCAGCTGCTAAGCTAGAGCCAACGATGAACATCGGTGATCACATTCTGCCCAATCGACTGGCGCTGGCGCCCATGGCTGGCGTAACCGACTTGCCGTTTCGCCAGCTCTGTCGTGAACTGGGTGCCGGCTACGTGGTGGGAGAAATGATTTCCTGTGATCCGCGACTGCGCGGCACCCGCAAATCCATGCTACGCAGCAATCACGATGGTGAGGCGCGCCCTATTGCGGTGCAAATTGCTGGCAGCGAACCAGAATGGATGGCAGAGGCCGCCCGCTACAACGTGGGACTGGGCGCAGAAATTATCGATATCAATATGGGTTGTCCGGCCAAAAAGGTCTGCAACAAAGCGGCCGGATCAGCCCTGCTCGAACACGAAGATCTGGTGGGTGACATTTTGCGCGCCGTCGTTGATGCGGTGGAGGTACCGGTCACGCTAAAGATTCGCACCGGCCCGGACCGGGAGCGTCGCAATGGCGTACGTATCGCCAGGATCGCAGAAGCCAGCGGTATTCAGGCGCTGGCCGTGCATGGGCGCACGCGGGCAGACCGCTTCCGTGGTGAAGCCGAATACAACACCATCAGCGAGATCGTTGCGGCCGTTTCCATACCGGTCTACGCCAACGGTGATGTGAACAGCCCGCAGGAGGCCAAGGCCGTGCTCGCCCAGACCGGAGCCGAAGGCCTTATGTTGGGACGTGGCGCCCAGGGAAATCCGTGGATTTTCCGCGAAATCCTCCACTATCTGGATAGCGGGGAGCTATTACCGCCGCCCAGCCCGGAAGCGGTTCATGCGGTCATGACCCGTCATATTCGCGGCCTGCATCAGTTTTACGGCGAACACCAGGGCGTGCGCGTGGCGCGCAAGCACTTTGGCTGGTATCTGGCAGATCGTCCCGGCGGCCAGGCCTTGCGCGACCGACTGGTACGCATCAAGCTCGCCTCTGAGCAGCTACGCCTGCTGGACGATTACTTCCTGTCCTGCCGAGAGGCAGCTTAAAAGGACTAAATAGTGTTAAAAAACAATAATATAAAATATTTAATTAATTCCCTTTCACTATTTATTTTCTTGCTGGCACTCAGTGCCCCAGCGCTCGCCGAGGATGTCTCTCGCTTCTATGGTCAATGGCCGTCCGTGCTGCCGCCGCTCCTCGCTATTGCTTTCGCCCTGCTCTTCAAACGGGTGATTCCGGCCCTGTTCCTTGGCATCTGGCTCGGCGCCTGGCTGGCCTATGACCTGAGCCTTCCCGGCCTGGGCAAGGGCCTGCTGGACACCTTCCATGTCTACGCCAAGCAGGAGCTGGCTGACGCTGATCATGCAGCAGTGATCCTGTTCTCGCTCATGATCGGAGGCATGGTGGGCATCATCAGTCGCAACGGCGGCATGCAGGGCATCGTTGAATCTATCGTGAGCTGGGCCAACAGTGCGCGGCACGCCATGCTGTCAACGGCCACCATGGGACTGGCCATTTTCTTCGACGACTATGCCAATACGCTGGTGGTGGGTAACACCATGCGCTCGGTGACTGATGCGGTGAAAGTGTCCCGGGAAAAACTGGCCTACATTGTCGATTCCACTGCCGCACCGGTGGCCTGCATCGCGCTGATCACCACCTGGGTGGGCTACGAAGTGGGCCTCATCGGCGACGCACTGAACAATATTCCGGCCCTGAATGAGCAGCCCTATCTGGTATACCTGTATACGATTCCCTACAGCTTTTACCCGATCTTTGCCCTGCTTTTTGTCTTTATGGTCTGTGCCAGCGGTCGCGACTTTGGCCCCATGCTGCAAGCGGAACGCAAAGCGCGGCGGCAGGGAGTGAACGCCGACGAGGTCAGCCAGGGCGCGGCCAGTGATGCGGCACCGATTCAACCGATCGATGGCAAGCCACGGCGCGCCGTGAACGCGCTGCTGCCAGTGGCGGTGCTGATTGGTTCCGTGCTCGTTGGCCTCTACGTAACCGGCAGCGCCGGTCTGGACGGCGCCAATGCAAGCCTGCGCGATATTGTCGGCGCCGCAGACAGCTATACGGCCCTCATGTGGGCCTCTCTGCTGGGTATGATCACGGCAGCCGTGCTGTCCCTGGCGCAACGCATTCTGAATCTTGAGCAGGTGGTAGATGCCTGGTACCGCGGGCTCCGCGCCATGCTCAAGGCCATCATCATCCTGATTCTGGCCTGGTCCCTCGGTTCCGTGACCACGGATCTCGGCACCAGCCAGTTTTTGGTGCAGGCGCTGGGCGATACGCTGCCGGCCTGGACACTGCCCACCCTGGTGTTTCTACTGGCCGCTGCAACCGGCTTTGGCACCGGCTCCAGCTGGGGCGCCATGGGCATCCTGATTCCCCTGGTGATCCCCCTGACCTGGGCCCTGATGGTCAGCCAGGGGCTGGGCGCGCCTGAGCATATGCATATTCTCTACTCTGCCATCGCCTCGGTACTGGCCGGCAGCGTCTGGGGTGACCATTGCTCACCGATTTCCGACACCACGATTCTGTCCTCCCTGGCCAGCGGCTGTAACCACGTTGAGCATGTGCGCACCCAGTTGCCCTATGCCGGTCTGGTCGGCGCAGTGGCTATTGGGCTGGGCAGCCTGCCCGTTGCTTTGGGCCTGCCCGTCTGGGTTGCCTTGCCGGCCGGCGCGCTGCTGCTGTTCGTGCTGCTGCGTGTGCTCGGCAAACCGGCGGAGGAACAGCCAGCCGGCGCGCCTGAGTCGCCCTGAGGGCCTGCTGATCACGCGATCTTGCGCCCGCTGATGCCATCCTTTACGCTCCGCGCTCGCGACGCTGGCAAGACCCCATGAAGACCCCTTTGAGCGATGCCCGCCTGGGCACCAAAGCCGGAGCACCGGCCCGTTGGAATGGCCTGCACGGCAGCAGCCAGGCGCTGGCGCTGCTGGCCGCTGCACGCGCGCATGGCGGGCTGGTACTGGTGGTCACGCGCAACAGTCACCGCGCCCGCGTGCTGGAGCAGGATCTGAAACTTCTGCGCACGGGCGACCTGCCCATCTGGCACCTGCCTGACCGCGAAACACTGCCCTACGACCCGTTTTCAGCCCACCCTGACATAGTCTCGGAACGACTGGCCGCGCTGGCTGCCCTGGGCGAACAGCGCCAGGGCATCCTGCTGGTACCCGCACCTATTCTGTTGGAGCGCCTGGCACCGCGCAGTCATGTGCTGGGCAATAATCTGGATCTGCAGCCAGGCCAAAAGCTGTCCATCGATGACTTTCGTGAGCAGCTGCTGCAGGCGGGCTACGAGGCGGTCGATCAGGTCTATCAATCGGGACAGTTCGCCATCCGCGGCGCCCTGGTGGATTTGTTTCCCACCGGCGTGAGCGCGCCGATCCGTATCGACCTGTTTGATGATGAAATCGAGACCTTGCGC
>JABSSV010000255.1 GCA_013213875.1 Lysobacterales bacterium | reverse complement strand
CCCGATCGACGTAAATGGCCTGGTAACCACCGAAGCGCACGCCGCTGCGATCCACTTCAACGCGATGGCCCATGGCCTCCAGTCGTTTGATCGTGTCAGCGGAAACCCCTGGCTCCAGATACAGCGTACCCAGCGGATCGCCATGTACACCCGTGGTCTCGCGACCGCCCGCGTGCAGGAAACGCGCCGCATCGCCGGCCTCCTGCACATTCATGCCGAAATCCAGCATGTTGACCAGAATCTGCACGTGCCCCTGAGGCTGCATGGAGCCGCCCATCAGGCCGTAGCTCATGACCGGCTGCCCGTCTTTCATCAGCATGGCCGGGATAATGGTGTGGAAGGGACGCTTGCCCGGCGCGTAGACATTGGGATGGCCGGCCTCCAGTGAAAACAGTTCGCCGCGATCCTGCAGCATGAAGCCCAAGCCGTCAGGCACCATGCCGGATCCCATGCCCCGGTAGTTGGACTGGATCAGGGACACGAGCATGCCGTTCTCGTCGGCCACGGTCAGATAGGTGGTATCGCCCTCCTCTTCCAGCTTGGGCTCACCGGGCCCAAACGCCGGTGAAGCCCGCTCCGGGTCAATCAGGGCAAAACGCTCGCGACCGTAGGCATCAGACAGCAGACCGGTCAGGGGAATGGCGGAAAAATCCGGGTCCGCGTAGTAACGAGCCACGTCTTCAAAAGCGAGACGCTTCGCTTCCACCAGGTAGTGGAATACCTCAGCGGAGCCCCGCTCCCACTGGGTCAGATCCACATTTTTCAGAATACTCAGCATCTGCAGGGCCGCAAAACCCTGACCATTAGGCGGCAGCTCGTACAGTTCATAGCCGCGATACTCGACGCTGCCCGGCTCGACCCATTCCCCTTCATGGGCCGCAAAATCAGCGTATTCCAGACCGCCTTCCATGCGCTCGAAATAGCTCGCCATCTGACGCGCCAACCGGCCCTTGTAGAACGCATCACGGCCGTCCTCGGCCAGCGTTTCCAGCGTGGCAGCGAGGTCCTCATTGGTGAGCACACTGCCGGCCGCAGGCGCCTTGCCGTCCTTGAACCAGGTATCGCGAATGTTATCCAGGTGCGGCGTATCCGCAAATCGCTGCTGGAAGAAATTCCAGCTGCGATCGAAGTAATAGGCAATCACCGGGCTCACGGCAAAGCCCTCACGGGCGTACTCAATGGTCGGCGCAAGCACCTGATCCATGGGCAACTTGCCAAAGCGTTCATGCAGGGCAAACCAGCCATCAACCGTGCCCGGCACGGAGACCGGGAGCGGCCCGTGGGACGGAATGCCCTCGTGATCCGCAGCCAATTCACCGCTGGCTTTGAGCGCCGCGATACGCGCTTTAAGTTGCTCCAGACTCTGTCCCAGGGGCGAGCGGCCAGAACCGTTATAGCCGTAGAGCTGTTGCGTCTCCGGATCCCACATGAGTACGAAGATATCGCCTCCGATACCGTTGCCCGTGGGTTCCATAAGGCCCAGCGCCGCGTTCGCAGCAATCGCCGCATCCACCGCATTGCCCCCCTGCTTGAGTACATCCAGCGCCACCTGCGAGGCCAGCGGATGGGCCGTCGCCGCCATGCCCCGGGTGCCATAGACCGGGCTGCGGGACCATATTTCCCCCACCGGCCGGCCGCCGGCACCCAGCTCAGTGTTCACGTCGCTGGCCTCGGCTACGGGAATAGGCGCCGGCAACTGCGCCTGCTCTGTGCAGGCCGTCAGGCAAATGGAGGTAACTAGTGACAGGACCAACTTGCATCGTATGTTCATCCGCTCTCGCCGCTTCATGCTCATGGAGCGCAGAGCATAGCTCAGATCGGGACAGCACTGACAGCGGGCGAACAACGTTCGGCCGGTCGCCACCGGCCAGCGCCTAGCCTGCCAACGTGCCCTAGGCATCGCCAGGAGCAAACGGATCGCTATGCACCACCCATTTTTCGCCACAGATACGATATGCTGCGCCGCTTGCCAATCGGGTGCTGCTTTGCGGTTCCGGGAGATTTTGGCTTGCGGGGCGACCAACGGGAACCAAATCCGGTGCAGGTGGGTCATCTCCCTAGTCCATACACCGGACGACGCCTCATGGCGCGCCACAGGGCGCAGAAAAACCAACATGTTTACCAACCTTTTGGAACCACACTGCTGATAAAAATATGAATAAATTGAAACGCCACGCCGGCCTTTTTCTGCTTATTGCAAGTTTTAACGCGTCAGCGCAGGACTGTTCTTGCCTGAATGACCTGGACTACGTGGCCGAGCAATTGCCATCCACGCCCAGCTTCAAATCACAAATTAAGGACCGCCAGGTCTTGGCCGAAGCAAAGGCCGCTCTGGCTGAGGAAATCAGCGCGGACGCGAATATCGCCCAGAACTGTCTGTTCTATCTGCAGCGCCTGCTCAAGGTGGTGAGAGATGAGCATCTCTACCTGGTGGACCGCCGGGAGGGCGTGGACTATGCCGCCTATACGCCGGTCTATGAGGGCTCACCGGACGCCCTTGCCGCGCTGGCCACGAGCACCACGGACGACCCGATCACAGGAATCTACCAGCTGCTGACGGCTTACCGGGTGGCTGTGATTAAGGTTGATCACCAGGACTATGACTACGCCGGCTATATCCTGGAAAGCGGTAATGAGGATTGGGTGCCGGGACAACTCAAATTCACCTTGCAGCGGTCTGGTGACCACTTTATCGGCAACTTCTACTCCCGCTCTCACGCGCCCTCCTTTGAGCAGGTTCGGCAGGAACAAGGACGCCTGGTACCGACGCGCTGGATTAAGGATGACTTTGCAGCCCAGTATGCCGTTGACAACTACACCCTCGACGGTGCGGCCTTTCAGTACCGGGAGTATGCTCCGGGCGTGCACTATGTGCGCCTGGGTAGCTTTAGCGGCAGCAACGCCAACTACTCAGCGGCCATGGAACTCCTGGAAACACTCAAGAACCAAGTGCAATCGGGGGCTGTCATCATTGACCTGAGAAACAATGGTGGCGGGGGTGAACGGGTTTCCGATCCCTTCCTCAAGCTGTTTAAAAAACGTCGGAAGAAGCTGGATTTCTACATCCTTCAGAACCACAACGTGGGCAGCAATTCAGAGCATTTCCTGTTGCTGGCGAAAAAGCGGCTGCAGGCGAGGACCTATGGAGAAAATACCCGGGGCGCCCTGGCTTACGGCTATGGAAACTATCCCAAACCCGCCCTGAGCACGGCCTGCCATGGCTATTCATTAGGCCTAACCACATCGAAATCTGAGCGTTATCTGGACTTCGAGGTGGTGGGAATCCCACCCGATGAATATCTGGATCATAGAACAGATTGGATTGAGCAGCTGTTGGCCAGAATAGAGCCTAAATAGGCTGCCGTGCCCAGGCACCCGCCCCCCGGCCGCCCACTCAAGAACTTGCTGGCCGTTATTTGGACACGCCCGGTGACTGTTCGCCGGCGCCTCGGGGGGGCGGTTGCGTGACACCCCATCCGGCGTTCGGTCAGATCAAGATAGCCAGTGGTCACCCCGTCTTCACTTGAACAAAAACCCTTGGGTGATAGCATCCTAATAGCTGTTCTAACAGAGAGGTCGAGCGGCATGCTTAACAAAACACGGAATTTTAAACCCTACGCTCCAGTTCTGGCCGCCATCCTGTGTCTGTCCTTCACGAGCCTGGCACCATCTCTGCAAGCCGCTGAGGCACCCTTGCCTGTCACCACCCTGCCGGGAGAGGGAAGCAGCGAAGGAATCCGTATTGCCCAACGCAAGGCCGACCGGGCCTTCGAGCAGGGTAACTACGAGCGGTCACTTCGAATCTATGAGCGTCGTTTGGCGCCGAAAGGAGACAAACACGCGCACTACATGATTGGCCTCCACCATCAAAACGGTTTCGGCGTGGAGCAGGACTTACCCCGCGCCCTGGCCTGGTATGCGTTGTCCGCGGAGCGTGGCTCTGCCGAGGCCCGCCAGCTGGCCGCCTTTCTGTCCGACATGCTCGATGAAGCCGATCAGCAGCGTGCTGATGAAATCTTTGCGGAACTCCAGCAGCTCTATGGCGATCGAGTGCTTCTGGTGAAAGCGATCCGGCGAGATCAGCGCGAGCTGCGCAACCGGACTGGAAGTCGTGTGGGGGGTGGAACGAGCCCTACGCGTGTGATCACGGAGGATGGCCGCAACCTCAATGGCGACGAATATTACGCAGCTATCGAGGCCCGCATTTTCTACCGTACGCAGCTGCTCGGCGGCACCGTAACGCTGGGAGAGCTGGAGCTGATCGACACACCCACCGAGGTCGACTCACAAGATTAATCACCGTCGAGACCCATTCAGCCGAAGCGCGAGACACGTTTCGGCTGGGTGGGCTTACGGATACGTAGGTGCCCGTAATCGAGCGCATGGAGGCCCTGCTCGCCAGTACAGACGGGGCCTGCTGGCCGGTGGCGGCGATCAAGTGTTCAAAACAAATACCGCCTTTGAGAAGCGCTATTTACGCGGGGAGCGTGACGGACACGCTCCCCGGCAAACAGGTTGGCTTAGCGGCAAGTGAAGCTCATTTCAAGCTCATAGGGCTGGCCCATGGAGTCAGCAGCAACGCCGCCACCCAGCGCCAACGCGGCGCCGGCGTCATCTACCTTGCCTCCACCAAAGCCCCACATGGCGCCGCCGGCATTTCGGAGCGCCTTGGCGACGTTAACCGTCGTCAGATATTGCTCTTCCGGCATACTGCCGACGTACTCAATGGACTCATTGATCACGTAGGCTTTCTTGTCCTGTTCTGAGCAGAAGTGGTCTGACTGTTTGATGGCCTCTTCACCGGCGGCTTCTTTGGTGTCGGAGGCCAATTTAATGTAGTGCTCGCCGTTATCGGCAGTTCGCACGTTGTCATGGTGAGCGCATGCGCCCAGCATAGTGGCCAAAAAAATGGTGGTCAGGATGTTGATAAGTTTCATGGTTAAACGCCTGTCTATAGCGGTTGGTTTGATGAATAAAAACTGCACGTGCCAAAGCCCACTCTCCCTTTCGTGCTCGCGCGCATCGCAGGGAACCTGAGAAAACCCCAAGTGATTGAAGAACAGTATGATTTTTAGAAATATTGGATTCGGTGACTGGCACATGCCGGGGCCCTGCCCGGCGACGGCGCATGCTACCACAAACACGATGATATTGCTGCAAATAATGGACTTTTGCTTCAAAGCTGAAAGCTCGGTCTGCGAGCAGCTGGCGGGCACAAAACACCCTGCGATCATCGCCGTTCTATCCAGTGTTTGCGAGACCTGTTCTTATGAAATACGTCCGCACCAAAAGCTCGACTTGCACGCCGCTTGCACCCCCACCATTGGGAGCACGCGCAAGCGGGGCATTTACAACGCGCTGCTTGAAATCGCTATCGCTGCCTTGAAGATAGTAGCTGACGAACTGCCGAAAAAGT
>JABSSV010000254.1 GCA_013213875.1 Lysobacterales bacterium | reverse complement strand
GCTCCCCACAGCCGCTGGTGGCGCTATCCCTCCTGTCCGCAGACGGAGGTCATCAATTACAGCGATGACTTCAAGGCGGGGGACCGGGTCTACCTGAGCGTGGATTTTCGTGACCTGCTCCTGAACCAGGTGGCAGACCTGGAGATTTTTCGTCCGGATGGGAGCAGTGCCTACACGCGGCAGATTGTGGCTGACGTGCCGCATTACTCCGATGCCCTTTATGGCTACAGCTTTCGCTTGCCGGGGGACGCCATGTCCGGGGTCTGGACCTATCAAGTACGCTTCGGTGAGCAGCAACTGTCCCATGAGTTCCGGGTCGGCGTGGAGCCGGAGCCACCGCCGGTCATAGCTGCGGCCAACAACGCGTTCAATGGCCTCTGGTATGACCCCAGCCTGGACGGGGAGGGCCTGAATATTGTTACCAGCTCGGTCGGTACCGTGGTTTATTACTACGGTAGCGATGCCCGCGGCCAACGCCTGTGGTTGACCTCAGGCCTGCTGGATCGGGCTTTTGAAGCCGGTGTCAGCGTATCCTTGCCCTTATACGAGTCTTCTGGCGGTACCTTTGCGCAGCCGATGGCCGCGGCTCAGGGGCTGGCCAGCTGGGGCACGCTGGTGCTGGAGTTTCTGGACTGCAACAACGGCGAGGCCCTGTTGCAGGGTGCTGACGGCGACAAGCGCGCGCTGGTGACCAAGCTGGTGGGCGTGCCCGGCAGCAACTGTGTGGCGGCCCCGTCTGATGCGGCGGCACCCTGGTCCGGCCTGTGGTACGACCCGACCCTGGACGGGGAAGGATTTAACCTCGTTGTGACTCCGGCTGGCACCGTGCTCTACTACTACGGCTTTGATCGTGAGGGTCAGCGCCAGTGGCTGCTGACCGCGCCGTTCGAAATGGACTTCGCAGCAACGCAAGCCGTGAACGCGCCGCTGCTGCGGGCCGCGCGCGGCAGCTTCCAGGCGCCCCAGTCCGACGCGCTGGAAGCCTGGGGTAGCGTCGAGCTTGAGGCCCTGTCCTGTGAGCGTCTGGATTTCCAGCTGACGACGCCGGATGGCAATAAGCTCATGCAGGCGCAGCGCCTGGCCGGCGTGACCGGTCTCGACTGCCCCTGAGGCTCAGACTGCGCTGGCGGCGCGCAAACGTTCCAGTCCCTGTGCGATGGACAGGGTCGGGGTGTAGGCCAGATCCCGCCGTGCGGCACTGATGTCATACCAGTGTGCGGTACTCAGCTGCTCCGCTGACCAGCGCGTCAGTGGCGGCTCGTCCTTGCGATCCATGCGCTGCCACCACCACTCGGTCAGCGCACCCGCTACCTGAGCCAGTCGCGGCGAGACCGGCTTCAACTCTGCCGTGATACCACTGGCTTCCAGCAGCGCCGCAATCAGCCGGCCCTGAGTCCAGGGTTCACCGTTGGAAATAAAATAGGTCTTGCCGTGACAGGCCGGATTGCGCGTGAGCGCATCCAGCGCATTGAGATGCGCCTGGGCCGCGTTGTCGATATAGACCGTGTCGATGAGCTTGTTAAAGCCCGGCAGTTTGATAACGCCCTTGCGGGCGCGCTCCTGCAAACGCGGTAAGAGCTGGTTGTCCCCTGGTCCCCAGATCAAATGCGGTCGTAGTGATACGGTGCGTAGGCTCGCGTCACTGGCGGCCATCACGGCCTGCTCCCCGGCGGCTTTGCTGCGCGGATAGGGCGCTTCGTAGTGGTCCGGATAGGGTAGCGTTTCATCACCGCCCTCAATATCGCCACCGGCATGCACCACGCTGGGTGAAGAGGTATACACCAGGTCAGCAATGCCGTGTTTCCGGCAGGCATGAATCACATGCTCCGTACCGGTGACGTTGATGGCCTCATAGTCGGCCGGATCACCCCAGGCGCCGGCCTTGCCGGCCGTGTGGATGACCGCCCTGCAGTCGGCTGCCGCGGCGCTAACGGCGTCCGCATCGGTGATGTCACCGAGCCGCTGCTCTACAGCCAGCTGCTCCAGCGCGGATGAGTGGGAGCGCTGCAAGGCAACCGGTTCGTCACCCCGATCCTGCAGTTGCCGGCAGATGGCTTGACCCAAAAAGCCGCCGCCGCCCGTGACCAGAATTTTCATCGCAGGCTCCTTGCCGCCCAGCTTGCCAAAGCCTCGCGGCCGATCTTTGAATTATGGCGGATATCGACCGGGAAGCGTCGATGGAACAGCACCTGGCTCAGTGCACCCAGCGTCTCGTGTTGTGCGGCCATGGCCAGCAACTCGGCGCGCAGTTCCGCGCGCGAAAGTGTGGACCCTTTGGCGCGCTCGATGATCAAGACCGGCTCCTGCTGCGGCCGTTCGCCCAGGCCTACCAGAGCGGCCCTTTCCACTGCCGCATGCGCATTAAAGATGGCTTCAACCTGATCGGCATAGAGCGTGCCACCGGTACTCACCACGCGTTGGGATTTGCGGCCGCAGAACCACAAGCGGCCATGCTCATCGAGGTAGCCGGCATCGCCCATGCGATGCCAGCAGCGGCCCTTATCATCGTAGCTTTTGGCAAGGTGGGTCTG
>JABSSV010000253.1 GCA_013213875.1 Lysobacterales bacterium | reverse complement strand
GAGGCGAAGGCGGGCAAGCTGCCCAGCGAGCCGCGGCTGGATCTGGTAATCCCTTCCACGCTGGATGACAGCCTGGCGCCGCCGGGTCACCATGTGATGAGCCTGCTGTGCAAGTACTATCCGTTTACGCCCGAGGATGGTCACTGGGATGAGTTGCGTGAGCCGGTGGCCGACCAGATCATCGATTATCTGTCGCGCTTTATGCCCAATTTGAAAGAGCTGGTGGTGGGGCGTCAAGTACTGACGCCGCTGGATCTGGAGCGCGTTTTTGGCCTCACGGAAGGTGATATTTTCCACGGCCGTCATGATCTGGACCAGATTTTCAGCCTGCGCCCGCATCCGCGCGCAGCCCAGTACAAAACCCCGCTACCGGGCCTTTACCTGTGTGGCTCCGGCAGTCATCCCGGAGGCGCGGTGAGCGGTGCTCCGGGCTATAACGGCGCCCGCCGCGTGATCCGTGATCTGCGCTAGCCGCCGGTCCGCAAGCGCCGTGCGGCAGCGGGGCTTGTGCTGGTGAATCTGCTGCTTAACTGCCTGGTGCTACTGGCCGTTGTGTTCGCCAGCCTGTCGCTGGCCTGCCGACAGCTGGGCGGCGAAGTGGACCTGAACAAGAGACTGCTTGCCGCCGGGGTTTTCGCCCTGCTGGGCGCGCTGCCGTTGCCAAGCATCCTGGCGCTGGGCAACCTGCTGCTACCGCCCCTAGCGCTCTACATGCTGCTCCAAAGCGTCGTCAAGGATCGCGCCGTGCTGCGTAAGCTGGTGGGCCTGACTTTGCTACTCACCTTTGTCCTGCTGGTGCTGATATATACCCTGGCTGCGAGCCTGCTCAGCAGCTAGCCGATGATGGCCAACATGCGTGGCTGTACTCCGGACGCCGAACTTGCATCCGGTGGGGCCTGACGGTTCACGACCTAAATGTCAGAACTGGCCGGCGTGCTGCGCGGAAAGCGGTTTTTCCCTGGGCGGGCATGCCTGTCATCAACACACGATGATACCTCCGGTTCTGCGCTGAGCTAGACTGGCATCGAACCGATGCTGCACAGGCCAAGCCATGCGAACCATAGACGTTATCGAGACCGTGGCGCTGCCGCCCGCGCAGGTTTTTGCCCTGCTGGCAGATCATGCCAACTACCACCGTTTTCCCGGCATCACGGCTTCGGCGCTGCTTAAAGAGGGCGAGCCGGCACCGAATGGCGTGGGGGCCCTGCGTCGGATTAGCGTCGGCGAAATGGTATTGCAGGAGGAGATTACCGCGTTCGAGCCGTCCCAGCGGCTGGCCTATCGCATTGTTGCGTCAAAACCGGTAACGGTGATTCACGAAGGCGGAGAAATCGAGTTGAGCGCTGTGCCTGAGGGCACTCGGGTCCGCTGGCGCTCCACCTTCAAGCTGAAAATCCCCCTGGTCGGCTGGTTTCTAACCCGGCGCGCGGCCCGGCGCTTCCATGGTGGGTTCCGGGCCATTCTCCAAGCCCTGCCAAAGTACTGAGCGCGCCCGTAAGCCCCGCCCTGATCGCAGGCGCGTCCATGCTGCCGGCGCCGAGGCGCGAGGTCTAATCGCGCACCCGAAGCAGAAACTGGGTGCAACCATCCGGTACTGTCCGGAAGACCCGGTCCTGCAGAATGGGGCAGACATAATCTGCGTAGGGCAGGTAGCCCACTTTTCGCCAGCCAGCGTTTTCTGCATAGGCGCGCGAGTTGCTGCCGGTGGTTTGCCCAACCACGCCGTTGAATCGGGGGTGGTTTCTGATCAGTTTGCCCATGGCAGGTAGCCAGACGGGCTTGAAGGAAGCGCCGAAACGTTGCTGGTCTTCTCGCGAAAGCCCGGAAATGAATTCAAAAGTGACGCCGAGCATCTGGATAATGAGAGTCTCCTCGGGCTGGGTCTCAATGGGGGAACTGGCGGCAAGTTGTTCCAGTAAGGTAAAAACACTCAGAATCTTGGGTGACAGTTCACGGGCGACCGCTTCCGGAAGTTCGTAGTCGTAGGCGGTACCGATCATGTAACCAACCCGGTTGTTGCTTCGGTCCGGGCAATATTCAGGCTTCAAACGCAGCACCAGCCC
Organism: Lysobacterales bacterium; assembly: GCA_013213875.1. Taxonomy (GTDB): domain Bacteria; phylum Pseudomonadota; class Gammaproteobacteria; order Xanthomonadales; family SZUA-36; genus Marinihelvus. The sequence goes on along the minus strand of JABSSV010000253.1, from coordinate 4,361 downwards.
TGTTTGCAGGCGCACACTTTCCCTGAGCAGAGCGGTTAAAAAGCCGGTCATTTCGGGCTGCGTAATGCCCAGTGCGTGGGCCAGCGGTTCCTTGCGGATGAAATGTGCGCCCACCATGGACGTCAAGGGTTCAATATCGCTGGTCTGAAGCAGGTCGGCCTCGAAGTAAGAATCGTCTTGCATGATGTAAGCGGCTCCGGTTGGGTGGGGATTGGGGGTCTTTGCCGGCGGCTGGGAAGAATAAACCACGTCCGCATTCCCTCAGGCAAGTGGCGGGCGACGAAAATGACGCCAGCACCGTCATTGAGAGCGGCCGTTATCTCTGCCAGCAAGGGTAGGCGACGATAGTCGCCCGGGTGATTTTTACTGCCTGAGAGAATGGTGCCCAGGGGCGGAATCGAACCACCGACACGCGGATTTTCAATCCGCTGCTCTACCAACTGAGCTACCTGGGCAGGCTGGACTTGCTTACGTGAGGGGCGGTTGGCACTGACCCTCAGAGGCGCGGTATTAAACCCTCTGCGGCGTGCGAAGTCAACCACCGGCGAATGCTTGGGCTGACGGCTGTTAGCCGCGCTGTCAGGCCTCGGGCGCTACGTAGCCGTCGGGCCGCTCGGAGCCTTCACCAAACAGGAATTTCTCCATTTCTCCCTCCAGAAACTTCCGGTCCGGCGGGTTCATGGGGCTGAGGCGGTGCTCGTTGATCAACATGGTCTGGTGCGCCAGCCAGCTCTGCCAGCCTTCGGCGCTGATCTGGTGATAAATGCGTTCGCCCAGTTCACCGGGGTAGGGCTGAAAGTTCAGGCCGGGGCCTTCCTTGTCCAGAAGCTGGCAGTGCACGGTTCGGGTCATATCGGTCTCGTTAGCGGTTCAGCAGCCTGGCCACAGGCCGAGGCAGACCCAGCCTAGCGATTTCTGCGCCTGCAAACCAGCCCAGTTGCGCCTGCGCAAGCGCCGGTGTGTGGTCCAGCTGCAGCGCCAGCGGTGTGATCAACAGATGCCGGTGGGTCAGCTTGTGGGTTAATGCAGGCAGCGCTTCCAGGTCTGTCGCATGCAGCGCGAAGCGCCGGGCCAGGCTAGCGGAATCATCCGCCTCGGGTAAGGACCAGAGACCGCCCCAGATGCCCTGTGCAGGTCGTCGCTCCAGCAGCAGATGGCCACGCGCATCGCGCAGCAGCAGCATAAAGCGCTCCACCACGGGAACATCCCGCCGTGGCTTGCGCCCAGGCAGCTCAGCCAGCCGGTCCTGCTGATGGCCCTGGCAGTCCTCGCGGGTGGGGCAGCGATCGCAGGCGGGGCGGCTGCGTGTGCAAAGTGTGGCCCCCAGATCCATGATTGCCTGGGTGTAGTCCGCCCCGCGCGCCGACGGCACGCGCTGTTCCGCTGCCTGCCACAGTTGCCGCAACACGGCGCTGCGTCCGGGCCAGCCATCGATGGCCGCATGGCGGGCCAGCACGCGCTTGGCATTGCCATCAAGGATCGGCAGTGGTTCGTCGTGGGCCTGGGACACAATCGCATTGGCGGTGCTGGCGCCGATGCCGGGCAGCGCCTCCAATGCCTGGGGACAGCGGGGTAGTTCGCCATCGTATCTCTGCATGACCTGCTGGGCGCAGCGGTGCAGATTGCGCGCCCTAGCGTAGTAGCCAAGGCCGGCCCAGTGGGCCAGCACCTCGTCCTGGTGCGCAGCGGCCAGCGTGGGCAGGTCGGGAAAGCGCGCCATCCAGCGCTGAAAGTAGGGAATGACCGTGCTGACCTGCGTTTGTTGCAGCATCACTTCGCTCACCCACACGCGATAGGGCGTACGGGGCTGCTGCCAGGGCAGATCATGGCGCCCGTGCTGGTCCCACCAGTGCAGCAGGCGGGTGGCAAAAGGCGCTGCCGTGCTCATGGCGCGGCGCTACTCATTCGATGGGCAGGATGGCGTTGATGAAGCTGCCGGCGTCAAAGGGGCGCAGGTTGGTGGCCGATTCGCCCACGCCGATAAAGCGGATCGGTACCTGTAGCGCCTCGGCAATGGCAAACAGCACCCCGCCGCGCGCCGTGCCATCCAGTTTGGTTACGGTAATACCGCTCAGGGGTACGGCGTCATTGAACTGGCGCGCCTGATTCAGGGCGTTCTGGCCGTTGCCCGCATCCACCACCAGCATTACCTCATGCGGTGCGCTAGCATCCAGCCGGGCCATAACCCGGTGAATCTTTTTCAGCTCGTCCATCAGATTGGCCTGCGTGTGCAGGCGTCCCGCCGTGTCCGCGATCAGCACGTCGACGCCGCGGGCCCGTGCGCTTTCCAGCGCATCGAATATGACCGCTGCGGAGTCTGCACCGGTGGCCTGGGCCACCACGGGCACGTCGTTGCGCTCGCCCCAGCTCTGCAGCTGCTCCACGGCGGCGGCCCGAAAGGTGTCGCCGGCGGCGAGCATGACACTCAGTCCGTCATCCTTGAAGCGTCGCGCCAGCTTGCCGATGGTGGTGGTCTTGCCGGCGCCGTTCACGCCCACCATGAGGATGACGAAGGGCTTGCGGCTGGCATCCACGGCCAGAAACTGCTCGCAGGGCTCGATCAGCTCGAACAGCTCGGCCTGCACCGCGGGCAATACCTGCTCCGGTTCACGAATCACGCCGTTACGGACCGCAGCGCGCAGCGCATCCATGATGCGTTGCGTGGCGGCCACGCCCACATCGGCGGTTAACAGGGCTGTCTCCAGATCGTCCATCAGATCTTCGTCGATGGCGCCATGGCTGGCCAGCAGGGTCTTGAGCTGCTGGCCGAACTGGCGGCGCGAGGCCTCCAGGCGCTGATCCAGCGCTTCTTCACCGGCCTGCTCGACCGGCCGCAGCTGCTCTTCCTGCAGCTGTCCGGTCTGGGCTTTGTTTTTACGGAAAATGCGGAACATGGCTGTCAGCGGTGGCTCTATTGGCTGGCGAAGCGCCATTGTCCTTCATGGTGGCGTTATGCGCCAATTAAAGGGGCAGGTGATGGGGGCATGGCGTTGCCGCGGCCGCTCCGCTAGGCTGAGCGCCATGGGTAAGCAGCGCAGCACGAAAGGTACCGGACAGGTACGCATTATCAGCGGCAGCTGGCGGGGCCGACGTCTCCAGGTACCGGATCTGCCGGGCCTGCGGCCTTCCGGCGACCGGGCCCGGGAGACCCTGTTCAACTGGCTGCAGCCGGGGCTGCCGGGTGCGCGCGTGCTGGATCTGTTCGCCGGCAGCGGCGCCCTGGGTTTTGAGGCGGCCTCGCGCGGTGCGCAGATGGTGACGCTGGTGGAGCAGGCGCCGCAGGCGGTTGCGGCGCTGCGGGCGGCCCGTGAGCTGCTGCAAGCGGATGCGGTGACCATCCATCACGGTGATGCGCTGGCCTGGCTGGGTCAGCTGCCGCCCCGCTCCCTGGATCTGATATTTCTCGACCCGCCTTTCGGTACGGAGCTGGCAGCGCAGGCGCTGCAGTTGCTGGAGACCGGTGACGGCCTGGCTGCAAACGGTCGCCTCTATCTGGAAAGCAGCCTTCAGGAAGCGCCGGTTACCGTGGCCGCAAGCCTGTCTCTGGAGCGTGAGAAACAGCTGGGTGAAGTGCGCATGCAGCTATTTCGCAAGTCCTGAGCTGCGCGCCGCCAACGGCGCTTGTGAAACTGCACCGATCTGCCCCTGAATGGGTTAAAATGCGGGCCCAGCTGCACAGGAACGCCAACTTGTCTGCCCGCAATACCGCTATCTATCCCGGAACCTTCGATCCCGTGACTCATGGTCACGCGGACCTCGTCAAGCGGGCTGCGCGCGTGTTCGATACGGTCATCGTGGCCATCGCCGAAAGCCCCAACAAGCAGCCTCTGTTCAGTCTGGAACACCGTATTGCCATGACCGAGCGGGTACTGGCCGACGTCGACAACATTCAGGTCGTGGGTTTCGACACACTGCTCATCGAGTTTGTCCGTGAGATGGGTGCGCGGGTGCTGGTGCGAGGCCTGCGCGCCGTGTCCGATTTTGAATACGAGTTCCAGCTGGCCAGCATGAATCGCCATCTGAACCCGGATATTGAAACCATGTTTTTGACGCCGGACGACCGCTACAGCTTTGTTTCCTCATCGCTGGTGAAGGAAATTGCGCGGCTGGGCGGTGATGTATCCGGCTTCGTGCATGACGATGTGCGTGCCGCCCTGCGCGAGAAATACGGACTTTGACATGTCACTCAAGATTACCGATGAGTGCATAAACTGCGACGTCTGCGAACCGGTGTGCCCTAACGAGGCCATCTATCAGGGCGTGGAAATCTACGAAATTGATCCGAATCTCTGCACCGAGTGCGTGGGCCACCATGACGAGCCCCAGTGCGTGGAGGTTTGCCCGGTGGAGTGTATCCCGGG
>JABSSV010000252.1 GCA_013213875.1 Lysobacterales bacterium | reverse complement strand
TACCTGTCTGAGAAAGTCTGGGCACCTTATGGCATGCAGGCAGACGCCGAGTGGATTCTGAATGCAGGTGGCACCGAAATCGGCGGCTGCTGCATATCGGCTCGACTACTCGATTATGCCCTGTTCGGGCAGTTTGCCATGCAGGGCGGGGCTATCGCCGGCACATCGGTCGTGCCCGAGGGCTGGTTTGATCAAGCCGGCTCCAAGCAGGCTGACATTGGCCGCCCCGGCAGCGGCTACGGCTTTCAGTGGTGGACCTATGACGATGGTAGCTATGCTGCGCAAGGGATATTCGGGCAAGGCATCTTTATCGATCCTGCCCGTGAGCTCGTCATAGCCAGCAACAGTAACTGGGCCACGGCGACGGACCCCGAGATGTCGAAACAGCGAATTGGTTTGTATCGCTCTGTCCAGGCGGCAATAGACGCCGAGTCAGCAACCCAATAGCGAGATGCGCAGGGCGCGTCAGGGGCGGTCTCGTTAGTCCGCCTCACCGTGCAGTGTTTGCAGCTCCTGCTCCAGCACAGTGATGTCGTTAATGTGTTGCTCCAGTAGTGCCCGCAAAGGCGCTATGTTGCGGCGATCTACATGCTCTACCGAGAAGCCCAGCCGACCCGCCTCCACATGCTGAAGATAGGCATGTAACTCGAGTTGGCTGCTATCGCTGATATGAATCACCAGCGTGAAAGGCTCGTTGTATTGGGCGTCCCAGAGGTCAGGCTGGTCCGTAGCGGCGCCGCCCAGAGAGAGGTCTATGAGTCGTTGGTGCCATACACTACCGCCTTGTTGGACCTCGACCGGAAGATTTATCGCAACGCGGCTGTACTGGCGTCGCTCGGGCGTGTAATCACTCATGGCTGGTTGCGGTTGTTCTCATCTACGATAAAACTATAACCCTGCATCGCAGTGAAAGCGAGGCAGGGCAGGGTGTCGATGAGGCTCGGGCAGGCTTACTTGAGTTTTCGATACTTCACACGGTGAGGCTGGTCAGCTGCAGCGCCGAGCCGCGCTTTGCGGTCTTCCTCATAGTCGCTGAAGTTGCCCTCGTGAAAGACCACGGAGCCGTCGTCTTCGTAAGCCAGAATGTGAGTCGCGATGCGGTCCAGGAACCAACGGTCGTGTGAAATGACCATGGCGGATCCCGGGAATGCGAGCAAGGCTTCCTCGAGGGCGCGCAGAGTCTCCACATCCAGGTCATTCGTGGGCTCGTCCAGCAGCAGTACATTTGCGCCTTGCTTGAGCAGCTTTGCCAGGTGTAGCCGATTACGCTCACCACCGGACAGGTCTTTGACAAACTTCTGTTGGTCCGAGCCCTTGAAGTTAAAACGACCCACGTACGAGCGAGAGTTCACTTCGTAATTGCCGATCCGAATGATGTCCTGCTCATCCGATACTTCCTGCCAAACGGTTTTAGTGCCGTCCAGGTGATCGCGGCTCTGGTCCACGTAACCGAGTTGTACTGTCTCACCCAGTTTGACTTCGCCGCCGTCAGGTTGCTCTGCCCCCATCAGGATTTTGAACAGGGTGGATTTTCCCATGCCGTTGGCGCCGATGATGCCGACTATGCTGCCTTTTGGAACGGTGAAGCTGACGTCGTCGAACAGAAGCCGATCATCGAAGGCTTTCTTCAGGTGTGACACTTCCACTACGTT